>JBBRJR010000022.1:0-17229 GCA_038218865.1 Kapaibacterium sp. (SeqCode)
GGTTCTTAAGTAGCAAGAGGAAGTGTTTGAGTAGTTATGACTTACGATGTTTTACATGTTTATGCCCAATGCCTATTTCATTGCTTGCGTAAGTTCCTTTTGGTTTATCTTCACAGGGAAGTTTTTGCGGACTTTGGCGAGCCATTCTTTAGTAAGCTGCTTTTGGACGATGTCTTGCACCTTGGGTGCTATGTCCGAGATTGCTTCTTGGAAAGTTTTGCGGCGAGAAGGCTCAATTTCATTTAATTTGATAATTGAATATCCGTTCTCAAATGGCAGCGGCTCGGAAATGTCGCCAGCCTTCATATTCTTTTCTTTTGCCAGAGCAGCGAGCGATTTCGGTGTCGCCGGTATTTCGCCCATAGCTCCGCTTTTAGCACGGAATCCGAAACGTTGAGTGGATTCTGCCGCTGATTTTTCAAATGTTATATCGCCCGATGCGATGCTCCGGTAAGTTTCTTGTGCCGTGCTGTCGTTTAGCAAAAATATTTCGTTTATATCGTACATTACGGGGCGTGTCAAATTTATGGTTGTTGTATCATAATATTTTTGAGCAATTACCGAATCAAATTTCATTTTGTCCCAAACTTCGAGAGCTTCTACTTTGAAAAGCAGAATACCGTCGCGGAATTCGCGGACGAGTTCGTCGAAATCGGAGTACCGCTCTTCTAAATTCGCGGTTGCCAAATCAAAAACCTTTGGTTCAATAATTTTTTCTACGGCATTTTTGAGTCCCCCGCGAGAAAGCGAAGTGCCACGAAATTCAGATTTTGTGCCGATTGTCGTTACAAATTCTTTTACAGTAGTTTTTTCGTAATTCAGAGTAAACAAAACATCTGTCATCAAAAGCGCGGGCATGTCAGCCGCCCAAGCCGAGTCAAGTGTAGTTTTTGTTGAGTCTAAATTCGCAGCCATTTTGTCCAGAACGTCATAATTCAAAGAAAAATTATATGATAATGATAGCGAATCAATAAGCATCTTTTTATCTTCGTTGAAGTACAACCTTTTGTAAAGTGCGCGTAGTTCATCTTTTTCATTCGATTTATCAATTGGCAAAATCGAATCGAGCATGAAAACATGGATAGCGTTTTTTATAAGTATCGGGTCGGTTACTTCGCCCGGTTTTAGCTTATAGATGGCGTTTTCAAGTTCCGGCATAAACGTTTCGCCGCTGAAATCTACGCCTGTTGAGCGGGTATAATTGCTGCTAACCAAGCCGCCATCTTTTGATGTTTTAGGGTCTTTAGAATGCTCGCGTGCAATTTTCGCAAAATCCGCTTTGCCAGTTCTAATCACCTTTACCAAGCTGTCGGCAAGATTCATATAGTATGGCTTATCGTCGTCTTCCGATTGAAATTCTAAGTACATGGTACGCAATTTCAAATATTTTCTCGGCACAACGTCGAGCACTTTAATTAAGAAGAATCCGAATTTCGTACGAATATGCTGCTTGGTGTATTCGCCTTCTTTAAGCGAATAAATAGCATCCTCGAAAGTACGATTAACTTTGCCTGCGGTGATGTAGCTATTGACTGTGCCGCCATCTTTTGCCGTTTCCGGATCTTCCGAATAGGCAGAGGCGATTGTGGCAAAGTCCGCACCACGAGCCAAATCTTTTTCGGCTTGTGTGATTTTCTCGTAGGCTTGCGTAGTGTCGCCATTGTAGCCAAAGGCAGTTATAATAACCGCTACCTTATATTCTTTTTCCCGCATAGAAACCCAGCGGTTGATATTCGGCTCGGTTAGTTGTTTTTCGTAGAAAAAAGATTCAGCCAATACTCTGCGGTTTACGTTTATATCTTCGACGACAGAGCTGTCTTTATGATAGCCGCGGCTTAAAGCATCGTTTACTTTCAAACGATAATTTATATATAGATTTAAAAAATCCAATACGCTGTCTTTAGGAATTTGATTGAGCCTTACTCCTTTGCGATTCATGTTCTTTTGAAACGCCTTTTCGAGCTCCGAATATGTAATCTTTTCTTTACCGACAGTAGCGATAACTTTATCGTCCGTTGCTGCGCCTTTTTTGGTCTGTGAAAATGCCAAATTGCTTGAAAAAATAGTTGCTATTGCAATCGCTGTAATGATAAACATCTTTTTCATTGAATACCCTCGAAAACTATCGACAATTAGTATAAAAATAGAATTACAAATTACGATTTTTCTTTTTATTTACAAAAGATTACTTGAACAATCAAGCAAAATCGAACTTATGGCAGTAAGCTCATTATATTTTCCTTTGTTTTTTAACAATAATTCAGTTAAATTTAATTTTTGTACTTGGTACTTAACGTGAAACATTATCATTTCAATGAAATTGGTTCTACCAATGATTATGCTACTGAACTTCTCGACAAGGAAGATACAGTAATTGTTACTGCTGACTTCCAAACGCAAGGTCGTGGACGCAACAATCATTCATGGCACGGCAATCACTCCGATAATATTTATTTTTCTTTTGGTGAAAGGCATTTCAGCAATATCACACAATCGGAGCTTATAAAATACCAGTTTGTTGGCTGCTTAGCTGCTCAAAATGTTTTGAATTCTGTTACCAAAACTGATATGTTTCGTTTGAAATATCCTAATGATGTTTACGCAATTACTGCTGGCGGATCGCAGAAAATCGCCGGCATTTTGGTCGAACATACTTTTTCGGGAAGTGTGTGTACTAAATCCGTTATCGGAATAGGCATCAATATCAACCAAACTTCATTTTTAGAAGTTCTCGAAAACAATCCCACATCGCTTAAAATATTGGGATATAATCAAGACTTAATAGCAATAACGCAAGGTTTAACTGAAAGTATAATTAAACTTAATTCGCTCACCGAAGATAAAATTTTTTCTATGTGGAAAGAAAATTTAAATATTATCGGCAAACATATTATTGTTTCCAACCGACCGGGCGAGTGGCAAGCAAAAAGAATACTAAACGACGGCAGGCTTCTACTCTGCAATTTAGCGGCAGGCGAAGAACTAATAATTGACAATGCGGACAGCATAAGATATGAAATCCAATAAAACAAATATTATATCAATCGATATAGGCAACAGCCGCATCAAGCTGCTGAACGAAGCCGACTACTACGCCTACGAGCTAAGCCAAGATGATTGGACAGGCAAAATTGAAAAAATAATTGCCCGTTACTCGAACGAACATTCGCACTATGTCGTTTCAAGTGTGAATGAACCCAAACGCCTCGAATTAGTCGAGCTATTCAAGCGATGCGACAAGCATTTCACTGATGTTTCCGAGCTATTAGGAAAAACAAATTTAATAGATATTTCAAATGTGGTCGGTATGGGAAATGATAGAAAATTAGGGCTTTTGGGCGCTCTCACGCTTGCAGAGCCGCCGGTAATCGTTATCGATTGCGGCACAGCCGTTACAGTGAATTTTCTCGATGAGAAGCGGCGAGCCTTGGGCGGAGCAATATTCCCGGGCTTAGCCACACAAGCAAAATCTCTTTTTGACAATACGGTGCTTCTCCCGCAAGTGGAATTAGTTATTTCGGGCGATTATTGCGGCAGTACGACGCAAACGGCAATACAAGCTGGCATATTCGCGAGCGTTGTCGGCGGCATAAAAGAAATCATATCGAAAGCCGCAAAAACACATTTCCAAAATATTAAGCCTACAATATTTTTGACCGGCGGCGGCTCGCCGTTTGTTGCTCATCTTTTAGATACGTTTGAATTTACAATCGAGCCGAAATTGGTTTTGTTTGGCATAAAATATATTGCAAATGAGTTTTTTCTTGATTAGTTTATTTTATTTTGTTATATTTAAGGTTAAGTATTTGTGTTATTTTAATATAAGGTGTTTTTATTATGATGAGAAAATTAATTTTAATCTCGGCAGCTATGTTTTTGCTTTTAATTGCTTGCAACAAAGAATCCGCTGAAAAACCTGCGGATAAAGTAACTGTCGTAACTTTAGAACAACTCAACTCCGGCACTTACGAATATTCGGGCGGCGACGTAGAAGTCGAAGGCCTTTGCGTTCACGTTTGCAGCCATAGTGGCAAAAAATTATTTATAGCCGGCAGCAATCCAGAAGACAAATTACAAATTTTCGCAGCCGAAAAACTCGGCACTTTCCCCAAAGAATTGGAAGGCAGCAAATTAAAAGTAACTGGTCCTTTGGTACTTGAAAAAATTGATATGGACTATGCAAATGGTTTGGAATCCGAGATCCAAGGAGCAGAAAAAGAAGGAACCGAGCATTCCTGCGAATTCGAAGACGGCATGAAAAAAATCGACAGCTTGAAAGAAAGAATCAAAGCTAGTCCTAAAGGCTATCTAACAAAATATACTATGACAACAGCAAATTACAAGAAGATGTAATGGGCTTTAGGCGTTAGGGAAGAAAGGTTGACGGTAGTCGGTGGTCGGTTGCCGGTTGTCTCGTAAGCTATTGTAATGCACCCACTTCGACTTCCCCCTTTTGAAAAAGGGGGAAGTGAGCGAAGCGAACAGGGAGATTTGTATTATAATCGAGAAATCGCCCTAGCCCCCTCTTAAAAGAGGGGGGACAAGAACCTAAAGAAAGAGACACGTAATTTGCTTCAATAGTAAGTGTTTCTTTCTCCCTCTCCTTCGGAGAGGGCTGGGGAGAGGTCAAGTAGTCTGTTGTAACATTGTTCATTCGAACCCATATTTCCTTATCTTTGTGACATTGCTCTTGAGAGTGGAGTCAGAAGTAGTTTTGTCCCCTCTCGAGAGGGGTCGGGGTGTGTTCTTCGATATCGGGGTGCGTTTAAAATTGCGTGTAACATGGCATTAATTCAGCATTCGTGCAGGGCTTAGAATACCTTTTTTAAACAACTTATTGGGCCGCCTCCCCACATAATCATAATTTTAATAATTTTAATAACTTTTATCAGTCGTTTAACGTCAATTGCCTTTCCTGCAACCTGACACCTAACACCTGAAAACTAATATGAACCTATACAAACTAAACAGATCGCTCCATCGCGACTTGGGCTACTTCTTCGTAGGAATGTCCCTAATCTATGCCATCTCGGGCATAGCTTTAAATCATATCAAAGATTGGAATCCGAATTATATTATCGAGCAAAAGACGTATCAAACAAATTCGGGAATGACTCTGGCAAGCATTGATAATCATAAAATTCAATCAATTTTGAAACTTGCCGGCGAAGAAGATAACTATAAAAATCATTATTTCCCAACGCCCGAGAGGATGAAAGTTTTTGTCGAAGGTGGGAATATCTCCGTCGATTTGCCGAGCGGAGAGTGCACTCTGGAAACAAATCGCCGCCGTCCGATATTTTTTGAAGTGAATAAACTACATTATAATCCGGGCGTACTCTGGCTTTATTTCTCTGATTTTTTCTGCGTTTCGCTCGCTTTTTTAGCTATATCTGGGCTATTTATTTTAAAAGGAAAAAACGGTCTGAAGTGGCGCGGAGCTATATTAGGCACGCTCGGGATTGTCATTCCGCTGATATTTCTATTATATTATCTATGATAAATTTTCAAGCGACTTACCACTTTGATTATTTCCTTCATTGATAAAATTTCGAAATAAAAAATAAATTTGGTAATCAATCATCTTTAATTTTTATGTAATTGTACTTAAAAATTATTTTTATAATTAATTAAAAATTAAAGATGAAAGATTTACTATTTAAATTTGCACTTATTTGTATTTTCGCTTTGTCCGCAAATATGTTACTCCGAGCGGAAGACAAATCCCGCACTGCAAGTGATTTTCTTGAATCATTAGGCAGCGGCAAATACGCCGAAGCCTCTGCACGGATTGCTCCTAATATTGCATCATTTTTGACAGAAGAGAAAATTGCTGATTTTTGGGCAAAATTAAATTCTCAACTCGGCAAATTCGAGCGATTCGGCACTCCACTCCCACAAAAATCTACTGCTGACCAAGTCTTTTTGGTTACAGCTTACTTTGCGAAGGATTCGCTAAATACTCGAATTATGATAGACAGCTTGGGGCAAGTCTCTGGGCTGCTCTTTGTTCCATTCTCGAAAGATTACGCCTTCGCTGAGCCGGCATATTCCGACACGTTGAAATTTTCTGAAATTGAATTGAAATTTGGCAGCGCCGAGTGGCTTTTGCCTGCTACGCTTAGTATGCCAAAGGGCGAAGGGAATTATCCCGTTGTAATTTTGGTGCATGGCTCGGGCCCACAGGATAGGGACGAAACTATCGGCGGATACAAGGTCTTTCGCGACATAGCCCACGGGCTTGCATCTCGCGGCATAGCTGTTTTTCGCTACGAAAAACGAACAAAAGCCTATCCGCAAAAAACTATGAAAATGATTGATAAATTGACGCTTAAAGAAGAAACCATCGACGACGCTCTCGAAGCCGTGAAATTTCTAAAACAATACGAGCAAATCGATAAAAATTCTATATTCGCTTTGGGGCACAGCTTAGGGGCTTACGCTATGCCGCTTATAGCCAGCGAAGCAGAAAAAGATTTACGAGGCGTTATCTTGGCAAGCGGTAATGCGAGAAGCCTTTACGAGCTTATTCCAGAGCAATATGAATATATTTTCGGGCTGGACGGCGAAATTGATGAGATAGAAAAAGTCAAACTTGACAGAGTCAAAATGCAAACAAATCTGTTGCGAAATAGATTAATCAATGAAAATACTTCTTCGGACTCGCTTCTTATGGGCTTGCCGGCGCATTATTGGTTGGACTTGCTCGACTATGACGCCCCTCAAGCTGCGCAAAAATTGGATCTGCCGATTTTAATTATGCAAAGCGGCAAAGATTATCAGGTTACGACCGCTGAATTTGATATTTGGAAAAAATCCCTCGCTGGCAAGTCAAATGTCGAGTTTGAATTATTCCAAAATCTGAATCATATTTACGCCGAAACCGAAGGCAAATCGAAACCCGAAGATTACCTAAAAAGCGGCAATGTAGATAAAGAAGTAATTGAATTTATTTCTAATTGGGTGAAAAAAATAACTAAAAAATAAACTGCAAATTCACACATAATTAACATACATTTTGTAAATTTGTGAATTGCTTCAAATAAATTTGGTAAATAAAAATGATTGATGAAAAAGTTAAAACATTTGAAAATTCACCGCCTTTGCAAACGACGAGCAACAAATTAATCGTCGTTGTCGATGACGAGCCGGACATCGTTGAGCTTGTAACGCTTAATCTGACCAAAGCGGGATTCAAAACTAAATCTTTCGAAGATGGCGAGGGTTTGTTTAAATTTTTGAAAACAAATATACCCGACCTCGTTATTTTAGACCTAATGCTGCCGGATGCCGATGGCTACGAAATATGCAAATATCTCAAAAAAGAGGACAAATATTCCTCAATCCCGGTCATTATGCTGACAGCAAAAGGCGACGAGACTGATAAAATATTGGGTCTTGAGCTGGGCGCTGATGATTACGTTACCAAGCCTTTTTCACCGCGAGAGCTTGTCGCCCGCGTAAAAGTTGTGCTTCGCAGAGATGAAAAAGTCTATAAAACGCAAAAGGTGAAAATTGGCGATATTTTGGAAATAGACCATCAAAAGTATGAAGTAACAGTTTCGGGCGAAAAAGTAGATTTGACTTCGACGGAATTTAGAATTTTAAAATTGCTTGCCGAGCGGCGGGGTTGGGTCTATGCTCGCGACCAAATACTCGATTATTTGGGCGTGCAAGACAAAGGCGTTTTGGACAGAACTGTCGATGTGCACATAAAAAATCTCAGAGAAAAATTAGGTGTCGCCGGCAAGTTCGTAAAGAATATACGTGGCGTCGGCTACAAAATAGATGAAAATCAATGAAACTTCTATCGTCTAAGATATTTGCTGGATACTTGCTTGTAATTGTTTTGCTTACGAGCCTTATTCTGTATTTTTCATTTAAAACGATAGATAATCAATACCTTGATACTATTACAGAGAATTTAAAAAATATCAACAACGCACTTCATCCGCAAATTCTCTATTATTTAAACACCACGACCACCGATGAATTAGATTCGCACATAAAAAAAATCGGCAAAAGCATAAATACTCGTATAACTATTATTGATGCAAACGGCAAAGTGCTTGCCGATTCCCGTAAAGACCCACGAGCGATGGAAAACCATAAACAGAGGCCCGAGCTTGTTCCGATTTTCCAAGGACGGCAATTCGGGCAATCATTGAGGTTTTCGACCACGGTGCATGACAAAATGATATACGTCGCTTTGCCTATAATTGGCGAGAAGAGTAAATTTTTGGGAGCGATAAGGGTCAGTATCTTTTACAGCGAAGTCAATAAACTAACAAATCGCTTAACTTATGAAATAATTCAAATTGCATTGATAGTTGTCGTTTTGTCGCTTTTGGGTGTGCTTTTATTTTCGCGGTCAATTACAAAGCCGATAAATCAAATTTCGCGGCTCTCGCGGCAGGTAGCTTCTGGCGATTTCGACGCCAAAATTTATCTAACTGGGCGTGATGAAATAAGCGATCTTGCGGCAAATTTCAACAATATGACAGAGCGACTGAAAGAGCTTTTCTCAGAAGTTTTGCGGCAAAAAGACGAGCTGAATATATTAATAAAAACGATACAAGAAGGCTTGGTAGCGATAGATACAACCGGCTCGGTACTTTTGGCTAATAAAGGGTTTTGCGAGATATTAGGCAAAAATAATATAATCGGCAAGAATATTCATTTACTTTTCGATACACCGGAAGTGCTCGATATTTATCAAAATATATTGAATCAGAAATCAAGTTTTACTAAAGAAGTAGAAATAAATAAAAAAATATTCTTGTGCAGTGCCAATTTCATCGAAACGAAAAAAGAAGTTGTATTGCTTTTTCACGATATAACGGAAATTAAAAAATTAGAGAATATAAAGAAGGACTTTATTACGAATGTTTCGCACGAGCTGCGCACTCCGCTGACAGCCATTAAAGGCTTTATCGAAACGCTGGACGAAGAGATAACGCTGCCCGAACACAGCCATTATATTGACATAGTTAAGCGGCATACGAACCGCCTAATAAGCATAGTGCAGGATCTGCTTAGCCTTTCCGAACTCGAAGACCCAAACCTGCGGCTGCTTACCGCCCCAGTCGATTTGAAGTTTTTAGTGGAAAATGTCGTAAAGATTTTTGAGCAAAAATTATCCGAGAAAGGAATAATTTTGTCAATAGAAATATCGCCAAATTTCCCAAAATTAGAAATCGATGCTTTCAAATTTGAGCAGGTTTTTGTTAATTTAATAGATAACGCAATCAAATATTCCGAGGCTGGCAATATCAAAATCATTATCCACAACGACCAAGAATGCTCTTATATTTCAATCCAAGACAGCGGCCGCGGCATTTCCAAAGAAGACCAGCAACGCATATTCGAAAGATTTTACATAGCGGACAAATCGCGTTCGCGGAAGGTGGGCGGCACTGGCTTAGGTCTTTCCATAGTTAAACATATAGTCCAGCTGCACAAAGGCGAAATATCGGTAAGCAGCCTCGCGGGCGAAGGAACGGTATTTACAATTAAGTTACCCTTATAGGCGGTAGGAAAGAAAGTTTCCAGTTATCAGTTGCCAGCTGTCGGTGGGCGGTTTTCGGTGAAAGAAGGTTTTTGTGTAGGGCGAACGGCGTTCGCCCTGATTCGTTGGCGGCGCAATAAATCACCTCACCCCGGGCCTCTCCATATTGGATGGGGAGGATGAAGTACTTGTATCACAGCAACCTACAACATGCTTCCCTAATGCCTAATGCCAACAGCCCAATGCCTTTCTTCGTTGGCTGAGCGAAGTCGAAGTCCTGCCTTCCACCGATAACTGATAACTATATTCCATTCCACCTGCCCGCCACCAACCCAATGCCCAATGCCTACAGCCCAATGCCCAATGCCTACAGCCCAGCGCCCAATGCCTACAACCCAGCGCCCAATGCCTACAACCCAACCCCTATAATCGATAACCGCGTAGCTGCCACCGGACAAAAAAAATATTTACAAATCTTTCATAAAGTATGGTTATTAGAAAATAAATTATTATTTTGCGGTATGGCAAGTCGTCTCTTGCCATAACATACCTTTTTAATTAGATTTTCTAAAGGCTACAAATGAATTTTTTTGACTTTTTTAAAAAAATTGCGAAATCCCGCTGGTTTGATAATTTTATTACCATAGTAATATTACTTGCCGGCGTAGTTGTCGGTTTGCAGACATCCCAAGGATTAAATCATACTTATGGATTTATACTCAATCGTTTAGACGAAATAATCCTTGCTATTTTCGTTATCGAAATAATTATAAACGTATTTGCCGAAGGCAAGCGTCCGTGGCGATTTTTCTATAATTCATGGCATACTTTCGATTTGATAATCGTACTTTTGTGCTTTATTCCCTATGTATTTCCAGAATCTAATACACAGTTTTTCGCAGTGCTAAGGCTCGCCCGTATATTGCGGTTAGCTCGATTATTCGAAAAAGTTAAAAATTTAAAGATATTACTATTTGCTTTGCTGAAAGGCATACCTAAGATGTCGTATGTCATTATTCTGCTTTTTGTCTTGTTCTATATTTATGGCGTTATCGGCACAGATATTTTCGGCAAAGAGGGCGTCCCAGAGTTTGCCAATCTTTGGTTATCCATGAAATCCCTGTTTATCGTTATGTTCGAGGGCTGGTCTCGCTACGACGACTCCGAAGTGATAAATGCACTTATCGATAATGGTCAGATGTCGCCCATTACTGTTTTCCTCTATTTCG
Source organism: Kapaibacterium sp. (SeqCode) (assembly GCA_038218865.1). Classification (GTDB taxonomy): domain Bacteria; phylum Bacteroidota; class Ignavibacteria; order Kapaibacteriales; family UBA2268; genus JBBRJR01. Next base: position 10,738 of record JBBRJR010000022.1, read on the forward strand.
TCTCATTTCTCTTTATTTCGGCTATGATATTTTTAAATTTGTTCATCGGTATCATCACCTCAGACATGGAATCGGTCAAAGCGGAGGAAAAACGTGGCAAATCTAAATTTTACAAAACCAACCACACCATTATATTGGGCTGGTCGATGAGTATATTTAAAATTATACAAGAATTAGTTGAGGCAAACGATAGTCGCGAAAAGGCATACATTCTCGTACTTGCTGACATCCCAAAAGAAGATATGGAATTTGATATAAGTCAAAATGTTAAATATTTAAATACTACTAAAGTTGTTTGTCGGTCTGGCTCGCCGGCTGATTTGACCGATTTAAAAATCATAAATCTTTGGCAGGCACGCTCAATTATATTGCTTGGCGACGAAACTAAAGATGAGTCTGATTTAATGATATTGAAATCGCTCATCGCGATTATGAACCACACCGAAGACGATCAAAATGAAGAAATGAGCATATTGGCAGAAATGCACACTCAAAAAATGATAAAGATAGCAAAATCAATAACTAACGGGAAAGCAATATTTTTCGAAAGTCAAGACTTTATTGCTCGCCTCATCGCTCAAACCAGCTTGCAGCCTTATTTGTCTAATATTTATGAAGAAATAACAGGTTTCGCCGGCAGCGAACTTTACATTATTAATCCCCCAAAAGAAATTGTAGGCATTGCTTATAAAGATTTGCTCTTCCGCTACGACGCCTCTTGTCCAATCGGCGTTATAAGCGAACACGGTAAGCCAATTATAAATCCGCCGCTTGATTATAAAATCCTTGAGACGGACGAGTTAATTCTTTTAGCGGAAGACGATTCGACTATAAAGCTAACAAATCATAATTATGAAATATCAAACCATGAAATTTTGGAGCCTGTGCCATTTGTTAATCGCGCCCATAAACTTTTGATTTTAGGCTCAAATAGCAAATTGCCAATAATTCTTAAAGAAATTAATGATTATTTGAAAGTAAAAAGCTCCGTAAAAATAATCACGTCCCAAGAAACGGCAGCCGATGAGTGCTTTGAATTTTTGCATAAGGAACATAACAAAAAATCAATCTCGCTCGATAGAATTTCAATGGACCACATATCTATTGATAATTTGGATATAAGTTTCAAATATGGCGATATTGATGACATAGAAGTACTCGAAAATGAACTCGAAGGCGTGGATCAAGTAACGCTTTTGAGCTATTTCGATGAAATGAACGACGTTTTGCAGGCGGACGCAATTACGCTTGTTACTCTTATTCACTTGCGAAGCCTCTCGAAATCAAATAAATATAAGTTCTCCATTACTACCGAAATCATCGATTCACATAACCATGAATTAATCAACAATCCCGACGTATGCGACTTTATCGTAAGCTCGAAAATCATTAGCTCGATTTTGGCGCAGCTTTCCGAGCAAAAGGAACTTAAAAAAGTATTTGAAGTACTTTTTGAGGCAGATGGAGCAGAAATATACCTGCGCCCAGCCAAAAATTACTGTACGATAGGAGCCAAGGTTAATTTCGCAACTCTTTTGCAATCGGCTATACTTAAAAATGAAACAGCCATTGGGTATATTTTAGGTGGGCAAACAAAGACAATTGTTATCAATCCTACGAAAAAGCATGAATTTACAATATCCGAAGACGATACGCTTGTAGTTTTGGCTGAGGATTAGATCTAAATGGTGTAAATTTTTACTTGTAGATTTTTAAAATTCCTCAACACTTTAAAAAAAACAACTTGACAAAATTAAATTTGTTTTAATTCGTTTTATTAAATATATATAAAATAATTAATAAAACTCTCGGTACAAATTGAACAGAACACTTTATACACTGAACAGCGAAAATTTGGGCGAAGATGTTGATATTGTTGTCTATGGGCATTATGGCTCGACTATATTGCTTTTTTCGGTTTTTGAAGATGATGCATTGGAAAACGAGCGGAATGGTATAATCGAAGCTATATCTCCTTTTATCAAAAATGGAAAGATACGCGTTTACTCAATCCCTACCGCTAATAGGCAAATATGGGCGTCTGGATTGAGCCACCATGATTGTTCCGAGCGACATTCTGCCTACAATAATTTTGTCGTCGAAGAGGTTCTGCCATTTATTTATGACAATTGCGGTACAGTTTTGCCAGTAATAACTGCTGGCGCTTCGCACGGCGCATACCAAGCAGTTAACTTGTATTTCCGCCGGCCAGATTTATTTTTGGGAACTGTTGGCATGAGTGGTAATTATAATATAGGGCATCTGACACAAGGCTATTTCGACGACAACTGCTATTTTAATTCTCCCGTCCATTACCTGCCGAATTTGGAGGATAACTATTGGCTTACTTTCCTTCGTAGCCGACACCACGTCCAGCTTATGAGCGGCAAAGGGCATGGCGAGAACCCTTCGGAAAGCTATCATTTGTCTAATATTTTGAACCGCAAAAATATTCCTCACAAAGTCGATATTTGGGGCGAGGAATGGGGACATAATCCCGAAACTTGGAAAGAGATGCTAAAGCAATATATATTAACGCAGCTGTAAGAGGGATTTATTTTGCTTTTAAATGCTCAATTTCTTGCAGTATTTCGCCTATGACTTCCTTGTTTTTAATCTCTTTTTTATCGTTAATCTTTTGGGAAAATAGATAAAATACTTTACCGCCATACTTTTTAGTAAAAATTTTATGCGAATTAATTTGCAAAGCGTGTTCTTTGAATATTTCAGCTAATTGTATTCCGCTATTAACGGGTTTAATTTGCAAACCGATGTATTTATCATTTATTTTAATAAAAAAATCGACATTGTATTTTCTGTCCCATTCGTCTGGTGCAGGCTCAATCAGAATATTTAAGATTGCCTGAAGCTGCCCATATATTGTTTGAATTTCAGTCATATATCCGTCAAAAGTTCTTTCAATTACAAGTTGATTTATGTAGTCAATACAATCTTGTTCCGTAATTTCTAAAATTTCGGATTGAATAACTTCTGTAATTTTCACGTAAAGTTTCTTTCCTAATTCTTCTAAGTGATCTTTTGTTTTAACATTTTTATAATAATAGCTTCGCCATTGTTCAACGTTTTTTGGTTCACACTTTCTAATTGATTCAGAAGTAGGAACAACGTTCCTTTTGAAATTAATTTGAAAACGATTCATCGCACTGTTTAAAATCCATTCTTTAGCCAATGTCCTGTTCGCATAATTTTAGAAATTTTTCTTTATATTTAAAATCTATAATATCATCCACTTTTGCCAGCCCATTCTTGATTAAATGAGCATTGATGAACGTTTTGTTTTCTAAATAAAGATAACAAAGTAAATTATTCTCTTCATCATGTTTTACTTTATCATGCTTCAAATAAACTCGTTTACCTTTTGTATTTTTAGTTAAAAAAGAAACAACTTCACCGTTAATTATCTGATTCGCCTTTATTCCAATAAGTCTGATGATCATATTGTTATTTAATTTAATGATTTCAGGGCTTATAATTTCTTTAACAGTATAAAATTTTTCCCGCTCAGCAGCACTGTCTTTGTCAATTTTTGAACCATATTGCAATTTCTTAATATCAATTTTCTTGTCCAAATGATGTGGATCATGAAAAATATATGGCAACTTTTCAATTTCATTGTCAAAATCAATTATATTTTGTTCCTGAGTCATAAACTCATACTGTGTGCATAGCAAATCCATGCGGCTCGTTTCTAACTTATCTTTAATTAGCGTGATAAAGTCGGGATTTATTTCAAAGCCAATTGAATTTCGATTTAGGTTTTTAGCAGTTAAAGAAGTAGTACCACTGCCCAAAAAAGGATCTAAAACAGTTTCGCCGACGAAAGAAAACATCTTAATTAATCTCATTGGCAGTTCCTCGGGAAACATAGCAATATGTCCGTTTTGCCTAGCGCCCGGAAAGTTCCAATGCCCCGCAAAGTACGTATTCCATTCCTCTGCGGACATTTTCGACTGCTCTTTTTGCTGAATTGTTGGCTTAGGCGCGATGCCTAACTTTTTAAAGACAAGAATAAATTCATAGTCAAGTTTCAAAATGCCGTTTCTCGGATAAGGGTAAGATCCCATTTGGACGCCGCCACCCGTTGTATTGGAGGTTGTTACTTTTTGCCAAATTACAGCTCCCATATAATCAAAACCAATGGTCTCGCAAAATTTGATAATCTCTTCGCGGATAGGAATAACTTTATAGCGACCGTAATATACCGCCCTTGCAAATTGGTCGCCAATATTGACACATAATCTGCAACCGGGATAGAGAGTTCGATAGCACTCTTTCCAAACTAAATTAAGATTATTGATATAGCTTTCATAACTGTCATTAAATCCGATCTGAGTTTCTGAGCCATAATCTTTTAACTGCCAATATGGAGGCGAAGTAATTGCTAAATGAACGGAACTATCGGGCAGATCCGCCATGTGCCTGCTGTCGCCGGTTATTATTTTATGATGTGTTTGCATACAATTTTAATTTCCAAATTTAATTTGCTTTTTCTAACTTATATTAAACACAAAATACTGTTATAAAAAAATATTTTCAAATAAATTAGTAAATCAAATTTAATGAAAAATGAATGTTTTTCCAAATTCTACTTCGACTGCTTGCAAAAAAAAATGTGTTTTAGGTTCATGCGAACCATTCAGTTCCCAGTGATCGGTTATTAGTGGTCGGTGGAAGGGAACATTATGTGGCATCGGTGGCTCAAGCGAAGTCGAAGCCCTTCTTCTCAACTCCGTAGGAGTAAAATGTCTATAGCAAATGGCTGTCTCACCTCTTTTCTTTACTCATCCGATGACTCGCAGTCATCGGATGAGTTGCTTTTCACCGGCAACTGATAACCATTCCTCACAGCCACCTCTTACCTCTTAAACTTAAAATATTCTTCTAATGGGTGCGGCTCGCCTTTGAGCATTTTGGAAATCATACCCATGCCGATGACCGAAAAAGTTATGCCGTTGCCACCAAAGCCTAAGACAAATAATGAATTTGGAAATTTTGGATGCCGCCCGATGTAAGGAAGCCCGTCAGCCGTCGAGCCAAATGTACCTGCCCAAGCGAAATCAGTGCGAAATTCATTTTTCGGCAGTATTCGTTTCAAATAATTTTCTAGAGCCTTTGCTTTTTTGTGAAGTATGGCATCGCGCCTTGTGGCGTTTGAAAACTTTTCGTCTTCGCCGCCAATCAAAAGACGATTGTCGTCGGTTGTCCGCATGTACATATATGGGTTCGCGGTGTTCCAAAAAAGCGTATCAGTCAGTTGAGCTATGTCGCTTTTGCTCACCTCGCCGACTATCGCAAAAGTCGATATTAAGTTTACGAAATTTTCCTTTATTATCTCTGTCGTCTCGAACCCCGTACAATATATTAATCTTTTTGCAGAAATTATATTGCCGTAATTTGTTTCGACTTTTACTTCGTTTTTGCCGTAACGAACTTTGTTCAGCGCTGTTTTATCAAATATTTTCAAGCCCCTTTTATGGTTATACGCCAATAAATCATGTGCCAAGCGAAAGGCGTCGATGCTTCCGCCTTGCCTAGAGAGTATTCCGCCGTAAGTGTTGTACATTTGATATTTTTGTTCGATTTCTTTTTGCTCAATCCAAAGCACTGGGAATCCTGCTTCTTTGCGAGCCGAGAATTCTTTTTTTAATTCCATCTCGTCCTTGCGTGAAACTGCAAAGTACAAAGATTCCTTTTTCTTAAAGCCGCACTCTGAGCTAATTTCTTGCGATATATTTTCTAAATCGTCAATCGAACGATAGCAAGCACGGTAGCTTTCGGTAGCTCCATTTTTGCCAATCATTTCGGACAATTTATAGAGCGGCACGTCTATTTCGTATTGGAGCATCGAAGTAGTAGCCGAAGTGCTGCCTTGGGCTACTTCTCTTTTATCAATTACAACCGTGTCGTAGCCGTCCGCAATGCATTGATGAGCTATTAGGCTTCCGGTTATCCCGCTGCCGATGATTAATATGTCCGTTTCGATATCTTCCCGTAGTGAGGGATATGAGTTGATTATCCCATTTTTCACCAGCCAAAAAGGCTCGCTTGTCTTTAAATCCATGACCACTCCTTTACTTAAAATAAATTCATGTATTAGCTAAATTTAAAATTATAAACACGTTTATAATAAATAAATATTAATAATAATTCAATATTTTAAGTAAAGATTTTAAGTAAATAATATTTTTTTCAATTATTTATTGGATATGTTAAAAAATTATTTAAATTGGTAATATATATTATGACAATTTGGAGTAAAGTATGAAGAAATTATTACTTTATCTATTAATCACTACCATTTTTTGCCCCTTACTTTGGGCTCAAAATGAAATTGAAATCAGTCGAGAATTTACTCTTTTCACATCGCAGCAGGCGGCAGGCTATTTGAAGCCGTTTTTTACTACTATTGGCGAGAGCTTTAATTCTGGACTTTTTACTACTGCTGCTTACAAGCCTACATGGTCTTGTGCG
>JBBRJR010000023.1:0-16117 GCA_038218865.1 Kapaibacterium sp. (SeqCode)
GACGAAAAAATGTTTATCGAAGCGATAAAAGAATTAGTTAGAACCGATGAAAAGTGGATACCAAAAGAGCGAGGACAATCACTTTATGTCCGCCCACTTGTTTACGGCAGCGCCAATTTTTTAGGCGTACACGCCTCATCGACATATAAATTCATTATCATGACTTCGCCCGTTGCGTCGTACTATGCAGAAGGCTTAAATCCAGTGAAAATCCTTGTTTCGAGCGATTATGTTCGCGCCGTTCGCGGTGGCTTGGGCACAGCGAAAACGGCAGCTAACTACGCCGCCTCTATTCTTGCCGGTACACTTGCCAAAAAAGAAGGATATTCGCAAGTGCTTTGGTTAGATGGCGTTACGCGCCACTTCATCGATGAAGTAGGAGCAATGAATATCATGTTTGTCATCGGCGATGAGCTTATTACTCCGAGCTTGGAGCAAAAAACAATATTAGCTGGCGTAACTCGCGATTCAGTTCTGACATTAGCTCGCGAATGGGGGTTGAAAGTAAGCGAACGCCAAGTTACAATCGACGAAATAACCGAAGCTCACGAAAAGGGCACACTCAAAGAAGCATTTGGTACTGGCACAGCAGCAGTAATCTCACCAGTCGGCATGATGGAGTACAACGGCAAGTCAATGCGTATCAATGACATGAAAATTGGTCCTTTGGCACAAAAGTTTTACGATACAATCACCGGCTTACAATACGGCGAAATCGAAGACACACACGGCTGGATAGTTCCGGTGGAATAGTCGGGCGAGTGTTTAATTGGCGGTGGTTAGAAGTAGATATGAATCAGAAGTGCTTTCGCCTCGAAGGTGTGCCACATCTAATAAAAATAGAAAACCTTATTTCAATTATAAACCTTAGTAGGAATTGATATAACTAACTTCCTTAACATTTCTTCCACACCTGTAGGGGCGAACGCAAGTTCGCCCTCACTACCGTTGCTATATTTCATAAATTTCTAAATAAACTCCAAAGTAATTAAACATGTATAAAAATATTACACTAACTAAATTCTTCCACCCTCCAGAATTTGAGAGTATCTGTTATTGGTGTTTTTCCAGCTTTTTTTAAATTTTTTTTGAAAAAATATAAAATTTTTGTAAATTGCTAATGTAGCTAATGTAGCTATTAATTATTTTTAAATTTTAATTTTTCTGGAGGAAAAGATGAACACACAACACACAACACACAACACACAACACACAACACACAACACACAACACACAACACACAACACACAACACACAACACACAAAGTAGTAACTCTACTGTCTATTCTACTAGCAATTATCATTTCTTCTTGTTCTAACCAAGAACCCGTATCACCAATGAAGTCAACTAACCCGGACACACGGATGCAACTTGGCGGAACGTATTAACAAAATTCAGATAATCCACTTGATTTTCACGGCAAGCTTCACAACGATGCTGTATTTTATTATCTTGAAAACCGTGCCTATTTCGGAACGGACTACGATTCTTTAGTCGAGGACATGTCCGATAAAATGGCAGATTTTTATGCGTTAGCGAATCCAGACAATGTAGCAACAGGCATTAAGAACTATTATTATAGCCAAATCGCCGAAGGGATGGATAGCTATAAAAATGGAACATTATTTTCTGAAATTGATGATACCTTCGAAAGCGAATCTGCACGTCAAAAAGGAAAAGACCTAGCCGCACTAGTGATTACCGGGCAAGATTTGCATAATAATAAATATACTTTAATCGACGAAATAAAAGTAATAGAAGACTCTTACCTAATAGATGAGGAATTATCTCAATCTGATAAAAATGCTTTGCTTAGGCAGTCTTCGGTTACACGTTATAGCATTGCTTTATGGGATTATATGTACAGCGATCCTAATTCTGAATTTTTGGCAGCTAATATTGAATTAGAGGAAGAAGACCCAATTATTCAGGGAATTTTTTCTGATTTCATTTCAGAAGTTGCAGCATTTGTAGGCTTTGGAGTTGAAGTTGATGTTACGCCTGTAGTGGCAGGTCTTACTCTGCTTGCTGATGGTGGTACCGCCGTCTTAACTGGTATCCTTATGCCGCTGCCGCAGCTTCGGCTCTCACGGCTATATTAGCTGGCATGTTCGGCGTTTAATTCTTTAATAGGCAGTTCTTTTTTTAAATCAAAATAATGTTTTGAATCGAATAGTAAGAACTGCCTATTTAATTTTAATAATTTATTGGGAACGTTCTATATGAAAAATATATTTTATAAAATAATTATTATTATTTTAGTTTTCTCAAACATTCATTCAAGTTCTTATGCAGAATGGAAAGAGAGCAAATTAGGTGAATTTTTTGTATTTGATTTTGCTCATTCTGAGGGTGAAACAATTTTTTACGGCAGACCTAATGTTTTTTTTACTTCTGCAAATGAAGGGAGGAATTGGTATCAAAAAAGCTATCCCAATCCATATCCAGATGATTATATTACTTATTGCTCTATTAATCAAAATAAAATTTGCCTCGTAGCATACAGTAAAATACAATTAAAATCAAGAATTTATTATTCTGAGGATTCAGGGGAGAATTGGGATACAGTTGCGAATATGCCAGGGGCTATACCATTAAGTGCTGTGAATGGGGATTCTATTGTTTTTCCTTATGTAGATTCGAAATTAAATAAATCTTTTTTGACCAGGGCTTCGCTGATATCACATAATTTAGATACATTGTATTCAACTACCACCGGTACTCTTTTTGACTCATTTCTTATTGTGAATGATACTACTTGGGTTTCCGGTACAATGAATGGAATGATGGGGATTAGCAGGGATAGAGGTAAAACCTGGAGTTTTCAACTTTTAAATAATGGAAGATTCCCAAGACTACGCGTCGTAAATAATCTAATATGGGCTTTTTCGCAACTAGAAATAGGCATGGAAAACTATTTCTCAAATGACTACGGCAAAACTTGGAAAAAAATAATTACAAGCTATGTTCAGTTTGCTGCTAATGATATTTGTATTGACAAATATAATAATTTATATTTGATTTTAAATAATATTGTAAATGGAATGTGGAGTCCTTCATTAATGAAATCTACAGATAATGGACAGAGTTGGGAAGAAATATTTAATAAAACTAATTATGTTTTAACATCTGTTTATGTAAATGATTATGCAGTATTTTTAGGAACTTATGATGGCAAAATATTATGGAATGATGCGATTACTTCCGTAAATGAAGATAAAACAGACAATATAGAATTCAGTATATTCCCAAATCCAAGTAGTAATTTCATAAGCTTGGAAGATAAAAATCAGGAAATAAAAAATATAAAGATTATCGATTTGGCTGGTTTAACATTGTTTGATTGCGAAACTGATAATAATACTCTTCATAAAATAAATACATCCAGTCTTCCTTCTGGTATTTATTTTATAGTTTTAAAAACATCGCACGGCTTGCAAAAGTTAAAGTTTATAAAATCGTAAGCAAGTATTTGGTTACCAGTTTCCGGTGAAGAGCAATTCATCCGATGACTTCCGAGTCATCGGATGAATAAAGAAAAGAAGTAGAGATAGCCGTTTGCTATAGACATTTAACTCCTACGGAGCTTAGAAGTAAATGATTGCGATTTATTTAGATGAGGCTGCCCCGAGAAGGTGGACTCCATCTGGAATGGAATGTGGCACATCTGCATCAGTATTCTTAATCAGAATAATCAGGTTAATCAATGGTTCAGAAATTGCCTTTCTTTCCTAACGCCTACAGCCTACAGGCCCAAAGCCTACAGGGCCCAAAGCCTACAGCCTTCCTGCCAGCTCGTAGCCGCCCTTGGAGTCTTTGATTTCGTAGCCTAAGGAAATTATTTGCTGGCGTAATTCATCGGCGCGGGCAAAATCCTTAGCTTTTTTGGCGTCCAATCTTTGGTTTGCCAAATCTATAATATTCTGCGGTATTTCTGTTTCTTGCTCACTTTTTTCTTTTATTTCCCACGCCGCAAATACGTTATTTAATTCCGAGAAAAAGAGGAGTAGCTCTTGGGCTTCGGCTTCCGAAAATTGCTTTGCATCGTTTTGATTAATAAAAGAAAATAAAGCCGCCAAAGCGCGCGGAGCATGCAAATCTTCGGCAAAAGCGGAGAACACTTTATTTTGTAAATCAACTGCAACTGCCTCAGTGTATTTCTCGGCAATTTTTCCATTGGCTTGGGCAAATAGAGAATAAATATAATCTTGCACGCGTTGGCGAGCTTTTTTTGCCGCTTCCAAGCCCGAAAAAGTAAAGTTAAATTTAGAGGAATAGTGCGCGCTCAGCATAGCGAAACGGATGTCGGTTGGGTTTAGCCCTTTTGCTTTCAAATCCCGAAGAGTATAGAAGTTTCCTTTGGACTTGCTCATTTTTTCGCCTTCGACTTCGAGGAAGTCATTGTGGCACCAAACGCGTGTAGGATCAATGCCATAGCCAGCTTTGCTTTGAGCAATTTCGTCTTCGTGGTGCGGGAATTTCAAGTCCACGCCGCCTGTATGTATGTCGAATGGCAAGCCCAAAAGCACATATTCCATAGCCGAGCATTCGATATGCCAGCCCGGGCGTCCCGGATAATTTTTGCCGTCAATTTCAAAATCCCAGCTCGGTTCGCCTTCGCGGTGCATTTTCCAAAGCACGAAATCATTAGCCTGTTCGCGCTCGTATTGGTCAGAATCGATGCGATACCCCGATTTGAAATTATCAAAATCAATCTTGTACAGCCGCCCGTAGGTGTCTTTTTTTCGCCAAGCCGCTACGTCAAAATAAACAGAGCCATCGGCAACATAGCCAAAGCCATTGCCTATGATATTTCGAATAAGTTCTTGCATTTGCGGTATATATTCTGTCGCTTTCGGCAGCGAGTAAAAATGTTTTGCTTCTATGCCAAGCTCGGAAATATCATCGACAAACGCTTTTTCGTAAAATTCAGTCAGTTTCAGCAAATTCGCTTTAGCGTCATCGGTTTGTTTGCCCATTTCGGCAAGCCAAGCGGGCGAGCCTAAGCTGCTGTCGCGTATAGTTTTGTCGTCTATATTTGTAATGTTCATCACCCAACGCATTTGGTATTGCCCGACCTGCCGCAAAACTCGCTGCAAAAAATCGGCAAAAAGAAATGCACGCATATTGCCTATGTGTGCGTAATTATAAACAGTTGGGCCGCAAGAGTACATCCGAACCAAATTTTCATCTATCGGATTGAATGGTTCAACTTGCTTGCTGAGTGAATTGTATAATTTTATTTCCATAAGATTTTCCTTTTTTAAAAATGCAAAAAGCATACTAATATATGAGTTATTTTTCAAAATACTTAACAAAAACTCTCGCCGGCAACGATGGCTCGAATTCTTTTAACTGCGATTTTAATTTCAAAAATGAATCATCTTGCACGGCGTAAAATGAGATAATCGAATCGCCCAAGCCGAAGTTGTCTGGCAACTGCCACGTAGCAGCTTTTTGCCACGAGCGCGGCACTCTGTCTTTTATCCACGAGTCATAGATAACGGCGAAATCCGCATTTTTGGAATTTTCTTCTATTGCATCTACTCCGTAAGGCTTGCCGGCAAGTTTAAGCCTGATTTTTTCATTGCTGCCCAAGCCGAGAAGGTCGAAAAGTTTTATGTCATTGAAATAAGTGATAGCGCCGATGTCGTTGGCAGCAATTTTCCCTTCGGGATAGTATCTGGCTACAAATTTTGCAGTTTGATACTGCTGGTCGTGTATGTTAGCCGCTGCCCTTTTTACAAGTGCATAATTATCATATATTTGAAATTTAAAATCATTTATAAAAAATAAATTAACTACAAAAATAGCGACTATAATTACAAGCCCATCAATGGGATAAATTCTTAACATTTTGCGGGTTCGCTTGGCATTAAATATTTTTTTAAATATATTTATTCGGAGTGGCAGTATATCTATATAGAGTATTAATAAGCCGCTAAGTAGATTCAAAAAAACAAGATAAGCCTCGTAGCGGTAGAGCTGCCCCATTACGGCGCCGGCTACGTGAGCCAAAGTAAGTATAAATATAAATCCGGCAAGCAAAGAGCGATTATCCTTTAGGTTCGGCGCTACAATTTGTTTTAATAAAAATACTGCCAAATGCAGATAAAATATTACGGCGACTTGCGGATACTTCGTAACAGTAAGGAAATTCAAAGGGTTCATGATGTAGAGCGATAGCGATTTTGAGCCTTTTACGAATATACTGTTTGGAACGAAAAAGGCACCGTTTGCAACAGAGAAAATCCCAAAAAGCACAAAAGGAATGATTGCTATTAGAACAAAAATTACAGCTTTTTGTTTTGAATATTTAAAGAAAAGATAGAGGAATATCAATCCGAAAATGGCGAAATTTTCATAACGAATTAATACTGAAACAGCTACGAGTGCAGTCAAAATATAATATAATTTCGAACTTGGCGACTCGATGAAATAATACAAAGTAATGAAAATAAGAAGCGATGATAAAATATGTAGCGTATGCTCCATGCCAAGCGAAGCCACAGCAGGCAGAGGAGTAAACAAAATAATAGCGACACCGCCAAACACAGCGGCAAGAAAACCAATTTTATTTTTTTCAAAAAAATGTAATGTATAAATTAAAATTATTATAGAAATAATAAAATTTAAAATGAGCGGCGAGTAAATTGGCTCGGCTATTTTCATTACGCCTGCCAGCAAAAGCGAATACACTGGCGATGACGACGACGACGTGAATTCGTGCCGCGTTATGCCGTACTGGCAATTTTCGGCTAAATTCTTGGATATTGCCATGTGTATAAAGGCGTCGTCCATCGGGTAGCAGAATTCGTTGCTGTCAAAGCGAAAATCTTTTACAATGAATAAAAACAAAACGGTAAATAGCGTAATGACAAAAAGGTATGTTCCGATGCGTTTTAAATTTTGCATAAATTACACCAAAAAGCCAAATTCGAGAAAATTATCGGGCAGCGAAATTTCTTGCGAGCCGATAACTTCGGCGTGTCCTGAGAGGATAATCGAAGTAATTTCTTCGTCAAGTTTTAATAGTGTAACTTTAAGCGGCAAGCCACTTGTGGGTATAACGTCGGTCGTTTCTTTAATTTTATTATTAAGCGAATGGGCTATGACGGTCGCGATTGAGCCGGTGCCGCAAGCGCCTGTTTCGGCTTCTACTCCGCGCTCGAAAGTGCGCAAAAGCAGTTTGCCATTGAATTCGCTGTAGAAATTGACATTTGTTCCGCGAGGTGCGAAATCCGCAAGATGCCTTATTTGCCTGCCAAACTCATTTACTTTATAATTTTTGAAATCTTCCACACGCGAAAAATCTAACTTTACGACGAAATGCTCTGTGCCAACGACGACAAAAGTACCCTGAAAAACTTTATCCTCTAATATAACTTGCAAATCGGGCTGAATTAGCTCTGGTGGCGGAAAAAATATATCGATTATTTCACCGGCTGTACCATAGTAAAAGTCATCAGCCATGCGGAATTTTATATCTGTTTTTTTAGTAAAGCCATGCTTTTTGGCAAAGCGAATAGCGCACCTGCCACCATTGCCGCACATCATGCCGCTTGTGCCGTCAGGATTAAAGAATTTCACCAAGAAATCCGATTGTCCATCTTGGGCTGAGTCCATAGCGAGCAAGCCCTCGGTAGTAATGCCATTGAATTGATTAGGTTTGCATAGTATATTAGCGAGTTTACTAAGTTCTTCGTCCGAAAATGGAAATTTCCGCAAATCTATAACAGAGAATACATTGCCTGCACCCGACATATATGTTACTTCGAGTATCATCTTTGCCTATTGATTGTGCAAGTAGTAATGAGTTCTGCTGCTTTTTGGTGTATAAGACCATTTGTAGCTAAAAGCGTACGGTCGCCTAATTTATATTCGCTTCTGTCAAAATTTGTTACCACGCCTCCGGCTTCTTTTACTAAAATAATTCCTGCGGCTACGTCCCAAGGATTTAAATCTATTTCCCAAAAGCCGTCGAAACGCCCGGCGGCTACATAAGCCAAATCCAAAGCAGCAGAGCCAAGCCTGCGGACGGGTATGCCGAGCTGAACAATATCGACAAATACTTCGACGCAGTTGCCCGGATTGTCGCCCACGTTATATGGAAATCCAGTAACGAGATAGGAGCGGTTAATGTCGCTGCAATCGGTAACAACAATTTTATTACCATTGTAAAAAGCGCCGCCGCCGTCGATTGCCCAAAATAGCTCGTTTAAAATCGGATGATAAATAACGCCACAGACTATCTTCCCATTCAATTCGGCGGCTATGCTTACGCTGAAAATCGGTACTTTATGGGCAAAGTTCACCGTGCCGTCCAGCGGGTCGATAATCCATCGCAAATCTTGGGTTTGCCCTTTGCTTTTGCCACTTTCTTCGCATAAAAAAGAGCTATCGGGAAATTGCTCAGATATGAATTCGATAATCTTTTTTTCGGATTTTATATCGTATTCGGTAACCAGATCATTTATGCCCGATTTGCTGCCGATTTTAAAATCTGTGCCGTAGCCCTGACGCAAAATTTCACCGCCCAAAAGTGCTGCTTGCTTGGCTGTTTCTATAATTTTATCTATCATTAATTACTCTTTTTTTAAAAAACAATAAACCTTTTGATTACATTTTGATTGCCCACCAAAAGCAAAATAAAATATTCGCCTTTTGGTAAATGATTTGTTTTAATCAAAATTTCATTTGTATTTAAGTCGTTTTGTGAGACAATAAATTTTCCTTCGAGAGAAAATATTTCGTATTGGCTAATGAAATCATTATCTGAGCAAATATTGATAAATTCACTCGCTGGATTGGGAAAAATTCTAACGACGAAGCTCGCAGGGCTTTCGCCCACGCCTGTCGGGTCCAGCGTTACGAATGAAAATATGTCAGAAAAAATACTTGACGTATTGGAGTAGGATCTGACTCGCCAATAATATCTCGTATTTGGCTCAAATGGAATAGGATGGATGTATGTAGTATCGGTCAAATTGTCGATTTTGTATAATACTTGATTGAAATTATATAGTTTGCTAATTTGTATGCCGTAATTATCTGCATTTTGGTTACTCCATATAAAAATCGGACTTAGTGGCACATTGTGGGAATTATGTCCAGGGTAATAAAGTTTCGGCGCTGGAAAAACCTTATTGGCAACGTGGAAAGACCACAACTCCGACCACTCGCTCGTGTTGAACCCCGAGAAGGTTTGCACACGCCAGTAATACGTTTGGTTTGCTATTAAATCAGTTGTAAGACTAACAGTAGTATCCATCAAACTCTTAACCTCGATTATTGGTCTGCCTTGCAGCGTGGCGCTTCTCCAAAGCTGAAAGCGGTAAAGTCCTTCGGGAGTGGAATTCCATAGAAATGTTGGCTTTGCAACGGAATAAAGCTCGCCATTAGGCGGCATAATCAACTGCGGTGGCGCAATAGCCTCGCCAGAAGTGGTAAAATTCCTTACTTCAGACCAATCGCTTGCGGCGGGCTGCCCCAAAGCACGCACTCGCCAATAATATTTCGAAGCTTGACCTAAATTAATTGCTTCGTATTGCGTCGCTTGTAAATCAATTTCCGTTTCAATTGGATTAAACGCAGGGCTTTTGCTTAATTGCACAAGGTAGCTCGCTGCGCCCGGGACTTGCTCCCAGACGAGAGAAATTGAATTGCCTACGCCTGTTAAATTATTAACAGGAGAAATCAAGAGTGGCGTCGGCAAATTTGTCCCCAAAACTATAAAACGAACAGCGTTGTCGCCACTTATGGGAACGACTAAGACGTTGTTAGTTGTGTCGAACAAAATATCTGCCGGTCCGTTGAAGCCCGATGCGTAAACAGTTGATGACGAAAAATCCGGCGAAAATTTATATATTTTGCCGCTAGTTGGCGTTTGAGGAAGTGCGCCCCACGATGAAATGAAGTAGTTCCCGACGTTGTCGCGGGTTATTCCATCTAAGTAATCAGTATCCGTCGTTTTTAAAAGCGTAAGCTCCATTGTTTCTAAATTTAGAGCCATTATGTTTGCATTTGCGTGAAACGTAACGATAATCAAGCGGTTCAAGCTGGCGTCAAAATACAGCCCGTTTGGGCTAGCGAGCGTACCTTGAAAATTAATGGCTTCGTAGCTTTTGGGGTTGTTTATTGGGACTCTGTAAATTCTCCCAAAAGCTGTTTCGGAAAGATAAAGATAATTCAAATCGGCGGCAATGTCGTTTAAAAATATATCAAGTGTGCTAATTTGCGTTGAGCCAACCACTTGCCTCGAAACGAGATTAATATAAACGAGTTTATTAACATCAGTAACATATAGCGTATCGCCGACGATTACCATGCCTTTGGGGTCATTCAAAAAGTCGGGCAAAAGATTTTCGGTCGCGCCGCTTAAGTCGCGTTTAATAATTGTGCCGTCCAAAGTGCCTTGCACTCCGACATTTGAAATATAGTAGCATTGCCGCACAGCATCGTAAACAGCGGATTCCGGCTGGGAATAATTTACGGCAAAAGCCAAATTAGTCGAAAGAAGGGCTATTAATATCAATACGATCTTTTTCATAGATTATTCCTTGAAATTAAATATTAAAAAAACGTCAAAGCATTTGGAGGCAAACATGTAGCAAAACTATTCTGGCAAAGCATTTGAATCTTTGCGTGCTACGGCAGTAGAATCGCTTGGCAATTTAGGTATATATATATTATTTTTATTGACTGAATCGGGGAAAAAGAAAGCATTCAAAATTTGCTTGGCAATCGGAGCAGCTACAGCGCCGCCAAAGCCTGAATTTTCAGCAAAGACGACGAGAGCTATTTTGGGATTTACTCGCGGCGCAAAGCAAATAAACCACGCATGGTCTTGACCGTGAGGGTTTTGAGCAGTGCCAGTTTTGCCTGAAACTTCAATATTATCCATACGTGCAAATCGAGCAGTGCCACCGTCGGCGTTCACCACGTCGTACATTCCAGCTTTTACAAGTTCAAAAATCTTATGGTTTATCGGAATTTGCCGCGAGGAAAAGCTGAATGGCTCTACTTTGCCGGCTATGTTATTGCGGGCAGCGCGAACGATATGCGGCTGATAGTAAGTGCCTTCGTTAGCAATAGTTGCGGTATAGGCAGCCATTTGCAATGGCGTTGTCAAAATTTCGCCTTGCCCGATGCCGAAGTTTACCATTCGCCCGCGAGAAGCTCCGCCTTTGCCGTAAATTTTTTCAAGCCATTCGGGAGTTGGCAGCCTGCCTCCTTTTTCGTTTGGTAAATCAATATGCGTGGGCGTGCCGAAGCCAAACATTTCGCCGTATTTATCCAAATTATCGATGCCGATTTTCAGACCCATAGTATAAAAAAATGTATTGCAGGATGTTTTAATCGCTGTCCGCAAATTCACGTTGCCGTGCGCTCCGTGACATTTATATGTTCGATTGCCGAACGTAAAACTGCCCGGGCAGTAAACCGTAGTGTTTTCATCTATTAAGCCTTCGCTCATAGCAGCAATGGCAATAAGCATTTTCCAGGTCGAGCCCGGCGGATACTGTGATTGTATCGCGCGATGCAAAAGCGGGCTGCCCGGATCGGTGCTTAGCTGTCGGTAAAGTTCCACAGGGATGCGTCCGCTGAATGAACGTGGGTCGTAGTCTGGTTTGCTTGCCATAACAATGATTTCGCCGTTATTTGGGTCAATCCCGACAATGGCGCCGCGCTTGCCTTCGAGTAATTTTTCGGCGAGCTCTTGCACTTTTATGTCGAGCGTCAAGTAGAGGTCGAAGCCATTATTAGCGGGGATGTCTTTTGTGCCATTATCAAAGCTGGCTACTTTTTTGCCAAATTTATTAACTGCAACGAATTCAATACCCTCGCGTCCGCGTAAAACTGACTCGTACGAGTACTCTAAGCCAGATTGCCCGATGATGTCGCCCGGTTTGTAATACTGCATTTTATCGAGCTGCAAGCGTGAAATCTCGCGAGTATAGCCCAAAAGGTGAGCCATATTGCCTTCAAATTCATACAATCGCTTGGATTCTATAGCTATATCTATGCCCGGCAGATAATCATTATACTCCTCAATTTGAGAGATTATTCCAAAATCTGAATCGCGATATATTTTTATTGGGATAAACGGGGAGTAATTGCTATAGCGAGCTAAGATTTTATTGATTTCTTCGGGCGAAATCTCTAATATTTTACTTAAAAGCGGCATCGCTTCCGAGTTGAATTCATAAGGAGTTAGCGTAACGGAAAACGACGGCTCGTTGTGTACGATAAGTATGCCGTTGCGGTCGTACATATTCCCACGAAATGGCTCGACTCGGACTTTTTTGATAGCCTGAGTTTGGCTAACATTACGAAATTCGCTGCCCTGCACGATTTGCAGTTGCGCTAAGCGGGCTAAGTAAATAAGAGCAATAACTATAATTATTACCCTGAAAGTACGGCGACGAGCAGGAGTTCCAAAGCTCGAATTTTCCCCCAATGAAGCATTTTGAGCCATCTTTTAAAACAAACCTTTTTTGTGTATTTTCAATATGCAAATTTATGAAAAAAACATCAATTATACTAACAGTAATAGTCGTCGGTTGTCAGTTGTCGGTTGTCGGTAAAGGCAGTAAGAAGGCTTTGGGCGTCAGGCATTAGGCTGTGGGATGGGCAAATAATGCAAATTTTCTTCTTGTAGGGGCATGGCAGGCCGTGCCCTTCTTAGCGAGGCGGTCAGGCTTCAGGAAGCAGTTGGCAGGCGGTCAGGCTTCAGGAAGCAGTTGGCAGGGTTGTCGGTTAATGATAATTCCTTTCATAGTTATTCTTAATCAGCTTAATCAGCGGCTTAAGACACTGCCTTTTCAAATGCCTAGCGCCCAAAGCCTACAACCCAAAGCCCTTCTTCCATGCTTTTACCGACAACTGACAACTGACAACCTTCTAGCCTAATGCCCTTCTTCCTGCTACCTAATAATTATTGCTACATTCTTACGGTAAATTGTTCCATTTGTATATTTTATACTTAAAAAATATACGCCACTTTCGTAGTTACTTACATCAATTGTCATAGCTCGTTGACCAATACCTGAACCATCAAACATAATATTTCCTAAAACATCATTTATTATTACCGATTCGACTTCCTCCAGTGAATTTTGAAAATCTATCATTATTACATCAGAGGCAGGATTTGGGTGAATTGATATATGTGCTAGTTTTGAGTCATCGGGGACAGAATTCGCAATCGTGCCTAATCCATAAACGTGTATAGAATCATGCGATTTAGCGGCGTTAGAGAAAAAGTCTATATAGCCAATGTAAGATTTCATTGTATTAGGGGAAAATTTGACAAAAAATTCTATAGAATCTTGCGGATTAATAATAGCAGTCTGCGAGCAGGAGAAACCCTCGGCGCACCGGACTGAGTCAATCGCCAGTGTGGTTTCCCCCGGATTTCTCAACATTACAGATTTTGTTTTGGATTGTCCTATCTTAACCGACTCGAAATTTATTTGAGCAGTGCTAATATCTAAAATTATGGTACTATTCGGAGTTTCAGTTCCTTCGATAGCTAATGAATAGGTTCCGAATTTTTGCAATCCAATAGGAACAATTTGGATATAGAGTCTTTGATTGTCTGAGAGGGAAATAGAGTCTTCGGTTGTAATATCATAAACTTCAGACCAATTAACGATGTCAGTCGAATACCTGAACCCTGCATCTAGAGTATAAGTGCTGCCATCAGAATTATTTATGTCGTAAACAGTTGGCTTTATTCTATAAGTGAATCCCTTAAAGGTCGTGAATCCATAATAGTCAATATCATTTTTTGAATGAAGATTGGCATTAATTGTTTTAGTTTTAATAATATTTCCTTTTTTAGTACATTTTAAAAAGTATAAAGTAAGAGGATAATTATTAGGCTCGTAATTATCAGGAATAAGGTCTTTGAACTCCACAACCTCAATTTTAATGGGATTTTCTATTCCGTTATTGAAATTCATTATATACTTATATTTGTCCTCATTAGATTTACTGCAAGCAACCAAGTAGTATTTTCCTAACTCGACATTTAAACTAACTGTTTTAAATTCAAGCTCCTTTTGAATGCTGCTGTTGCCTTGAAGCTCTGCTTCCGGTATGCTATCGATTATCTTTACAAAAGTGCCAATTGAATCGAACAATTCTATGGTATAATATCCTTTAAATGGTTTAACTCCGGTGTTGATTATATCAAACTTAATTGTTAGAGGATTTTCTTGAAATATACTCGTGTTTGGTAAATGGCTAATTCGCGAAATAATTTTTATTGGATTAGTATTAATAACCGAAACATTTGCCACTTCTCGAATATTTTTATTTGTGCCAATAGCTCTCTGCCAGTAACTCTTTGGGGAACGGCAGTAAATCTTAACATTATAATCACCAGCTAAAAGGGTCAGCGAACCATTAGAATGAAAATTAAGCTGATTAGATATCGAACCTTTTGGGATAAACTCATTTGGAGGGCTTATGTTTTGAAATTCAACGAAATTATTATTTTTATCAAAATAAACAGCGGCATATTCACCCATAAAATCACTATCTCCATTATTTATTAACTTTGTAGTAACATTCAGGGGTTTGCCATATTGAATTTTGTTTGAATCAAGTGAGATACTCTCGGAGATTTCTAAATTATTTTTAGAGATAGTTGATGATGGTTTTATGCCGATAATTGCCTGATGTCCATACTGAAAAGGATCAATTGTCGGACGCGGATTTAATTTATTTATGTGAAAGTAACCATCACTTGTTCCCTCCCAACCCCAATTGAAATGAAAGAAAATATCATTTGTGTCGTTGCCGTAATCGAAACCATCACAAATAAAAGAGTGACCTCCGTAGTTGCTCGCCGCAGCTGTATAATTAATTGGTCTTCCTTCGAGAAGTTCTTTCTTTAATATTCCAATCCATTGTTCATCTTTGGAGGATCTATAGATAAGTTCAATCGAGTCTGAATAAGAAAAATATAAATTCAAAGCATTCACCAAAGAAATAGTATAAGTACCGCTTCCTTCAACACTATAAATCATATTCACACTTATACCGCAATCACTTATGAGCTTTGCTGTGGCAAAATTCGGTGCGGTTAATGAAATTGGCATAGATTCCCAATTGTAAAACGATTCAGAAAAATTTGCATATAATTTACCATACTTTTCGATGCTATAAGTAATCTGATTTTTGCCTGCTTCAGGGAAGTTCCAATATTTCATAATTTGCGCCATAGAAATAGCCCCACATCCGGCGAGTGTTCGTGATTGTGCATCTTTGTCATAAGGGCATAAATAATTGTAAAAAGTCTTTTGCCCCCATTTCGTTTTAATTAACGGTTCGACCGAAGAAAGGATTTCGTTTTGTGGCTTTGAGCCATAAAGCATTTGGTACCATTTTGTAGATATTTCGGGAGTTTGTCCAACTTTATTTTCGGCAATAGACTTAATTTGCGCTTTGTAGCCTTCCAGCCACTCTGCTAAGTTTGGCGGCACGTTAGATGTGTCGAACACGCTTTCGTGTGAATACCCCAAAATCGGCGTTACAGCATCATCGCCAGCGATAATAAGAAAGCCATTATCGCCATGATTATATATATAATAATATACTGATGTTTGATTGCCGAAAGAACTTGTAATCTTTTCTGATACGATAAGCTCTTTGGTTAACAAAGAAACAGGTTGATTGCTAAGAGTAGTATTTCCATCGCGGAAAAATTTTTGTGCTAAATTATTCGCAGTCTGCTCGCTGACGGGTGCAGCAGAAAGTTGAGCTATCAAAAGCAAAGAAACAATAAGACTTAACATAATTTTCATAAGCTTAATCCTCTTAGAAACCGAAATAATATACCTTATTTACAACACGTTTTTGTTCAATGCCTAACAAACATTGAATTTTACAAAATTTTTTAATTCTATAAATATAATAAAGCCTAAACAAGCCATAAGTTACATTATTTTGCGAAAATATTTACATAATTTAGAAATATGTGATGTTATCATAATGCAGTCTGGCTTAAAAACCCTTTTTTCTACCCACAACCTTCTGCCTGCCTTTCAGCGACCACCGGAAACTGATAATTGATAACCGCGAAGCCTACCTTCCTGCAATCAATTA
>JBBRJR010000024.1:0-15580 GCA_038218865.1 Kapaibacterium sp. (SeqCode)
AAGGAGCATTTTCCTGATTTGACGACAGAAGATCCAGCCTGGATAGCCGTCGAGCTGGAAATAAAAGATGAGCTGCCCCGCCACTTATCACTAAGTGAAGTAAAAGCTGACACCGTACTAAAAGGCTCATCACTTGTCAAGCGAACACGATTATCGGTTATGCCGATGAGCGAAGAAGAATACCATCGGGTACTTCAGCTGGCTGGGGAGAAAATTGAAGTGTGATTTCCGCTTTTATTGGAATTTGATGATAACTTGCCTCGGGTGGCTGCCCCGATAAGTGTCATATTGAGCAAAACGAAATAACTATGAATTGTTTAAGTTATTGTGATACATGGATTCCCGCTATTGCGGGGATGACAAAACTGCTTGGATTTCGGCTTGTGAGACAGCCCCGCTTGCGTTCTAAATCATTCTTAATCAAAAAAAATCAGGTTAAACAATGGTTCAGATTTTGCTTTTCACGAATTTTGGGCGAACCGCCGTTCGCCCCTACATCGACATCAAATCAGCCTTTCGCCGATAACCTATAGCTGGCAACCTTTCTTTCCTAACGCCCAATACCTAACGCCTAATGCCCAAAGCCTAACAAGAAATTTGCTATTTTTTGCGCTGAGCCGCTGCGAGAAGTTACGTACTCATTAGCTTGGGAGCCCCGCTTGGCTCTCAGTGCGATGTCGTTCAAAAGCTCAACTAAATTGGTCTCGAATTCTTTGGTGTCAGCTGTAATTATCAAAGCATGCTCAGCTAAAAGTCCTGCTGCGTCGGGAGAATTAAAGCAATTGCTGCCGCAAAAAAGTGGAACTCCATAGCCTGCTGGCTCTGTCAAAGAATGCACCCCAACTCCGAAGCCACCGCCGACGAAAGCAAAATCTGCATTGCCGTAGAGCTTTAGCAATTTGCCAATACTATCGACAACAATTGCTCCACCGCTTGGCAATCGCACGGTCTCGTTTTTCTCGAGCCTTTCCAGCAACTGCGATAGGCGGATAGATTCAGCTAACCTTGCCTCTATATATTCCAAAAACGCGGCTTCTGGCTCGTGCGGCACATAAACGACGGTTATTTTCACTTTATTATCGCGGTTTATATTGCGCACAGCTTCCGAGATAACCTCGAAATCAGTTTGCCAAATACTGCCGGCGACTAGCACAAATTCATCGCTGACAATCTCTTGCGGTATTACTTTTTGGCTTTCCGCAGCTCGTACTTTTTCTAATATTCTATCGAAGCGAGTATCAGACGAAGTGTGTATGCGATATTTTAATTTTAAATTTTCAAAATAATTGGTCTGGCGGCTGTCCACGGTGAAAATATCTGAAAATTTAGAATATATTTTTTTGTAATATAGTTGCGCAACGAATGTTTTTTTCCAAAATTTATCGCTGGGGCGAGTGGCATTTATTAATATAGCCGGAATATTTAGCTTTTCGAGGCGACTCAAATAATTCCACCAAGCGTCATATCGAACGAAAACGCTGATGTCAGGCTGCATAGCGTCAAGAAATTGACAAGCATTTCTTTTTGTATCGAATGGGAGATAAACGACTGCATCGGCAAAAGGATAATTCCGCTGCGTTAAGTAGCCTGAGGGCGAGAAAAAAGAACAAATGATTTGATAATCGGGCTTCATCTTTTTAATTAATTCGATAACTGGCTTTGCTTGCTCGAATTCGCCCATAGAGGCGGCATGGAACCATATCCTTTTCGCTTCGCAATTTGGCAAAGCGGAAAGTGTTTTGTATGAACTTTTCGCAACAATTTCTCTTTCTTTAAATTTTTTGTTAAAGATTGAATAGAAGAATTTTGCGGGCAAAAGCAGCGAGTAGAGTATTATGTTATATATTATTGACATTGAAAAATTAAAAAGTGAATAATATACAAAAATAGACAAAAAAGAGATAAAAAAAGGTATAAAAGCAAAATGATTCGATTGGCATGCGGAAAAATTCTAAAAAACACTTGAAAAAACAATAATTTGCATAAATAAACGATATAAAATGACAAGCGAAAAGTGGCAAAAATTCGAGAAATTCTAATAAAAATATAAAGAAATAGTAAAAAAAACGCAAAAAAAAGCAAAAAAACGCAAAAAAGTAAAAAAAAGATTTGCTGGAATGAAAAAATTTCGTAATTTTGTATTCTCAATTTTGGGGCAGATACCGAAGTGGTTAAACGGGGCAGACTGTAAATCTGCTGGGCTACGCCCTACGGAGGTTCGAACCCTTCTCTGCCCACTTTTGAAAACAAAGAATTTTTGCGGGAGTAGCTCAGTTGGTAGAGCATCAGCCTTCCAAGCTGAGGGTCGCGGGTTCGAGTCTCGTCTCCCGCTCTTACAAGAAATAATAAAGGAAACGGCGGCAGAAAAGCAAGTAAATTCCGAAAGGAGAGTAAGGGTTTTAAGCCGCTTTTTTTGTCTAAGGCGGGAATAGCTCAGCTGGTAGAGCATCAGCTTCCCAAGCTGAGGGTCGCGGGTTCGAGTCCCGTTTCCCGCTCGCAAAAGATGTCGCCTTTGTTTTTTGGGAATGATTTTCAAGGCTGATGTAGCTCAGCTGGTAGAGCACATCCTTGGTAAGGATGAGGTCACCGGTTCAAGTCCGGTCATCAGCTCATCTTTCTGCTCTGGCTTTTAGAAAACGAAGAGAGGAAGGTTGAAAAAAAGATGTATTTGAAAGTGCAATGAATTACGGGCATAGCTCAATTGGTAGAGTGGCGGTCTCCAAAACCGTAGGCTGTGGGTTCGACTCCTACTGCCCGTGCAAATAACGGCTTTGGCAAGCAGGGTCTGTTTGCCAAGATTTTTTTATTTTGAGTGTGAGCAAAGTTATGATTTCGAAAATTAAAAAATTTGTAAATGAAGTGTCGGCAGAGATGAAAAAAGTTTCTTGGCCCACTCAAGAGCAATTGAAAGAATCGACAATAGTTGTAATATCGGTTACCGCGTTAATATCTTTGTTTGTATTGGTAGTCGATCAAATTATGACTGAATTGATAAAAGCAATTTTTTAGGGTCTTAAATCAACAAGCAGGACAATATGATTGAAGAGCAAAACGATATTCCAGAAGAGGAATTGGACGCCCCTGAGGTGTCTATTCCGCTAGATAAGGAATACTTCGATGACGATAAACAAAAGATTGAGCTTAGGTGGTACGCTTTGCGTACATTCACCGGGCATGAGCAGCGCGTAAAGCAAAACATCGAAGTCGAGGTAAAGCGTTTAGGTTTGGAGGATAGAATTAAGGAAGTGATTATCCCGCAAGAGACAGTTTTTGAAATTCGCAATGGAAAAAGAAAATCGCGGGTCAAGAACTTTTTGCCGGGATATATTGTTGTATCAGCTGTATTGGACAAAAAAGTAAAGGACGTAATATCGAATTTACCAGCAGTTGTGGCTTTCGTTGGCAGAAAAAACGAGCCACAGGCTTTGCAGCAAATAGAGGTCGAGAGAATCATCGGTCGAGTTTTGGAACGCAAGGACATCGAAACGGTAACGACAATTTTTGCTATCGGCGATCCGGTGAAAGTAATCGACGGACCTTTCAATACCTTTAATGGCTCTATAAAGGAAATCAATTACGAAAAGCAAAAAATGAAAGTCGAAGTTGGAATATTGGGCAGGAAAACTCCTGTCGAACTTGATTTCAGCCAAGTAGAAGTAGAAAAAAATAATTAGTTTTTTGAACACAATAAGAATAAAGTAAAATGGCTAAGAAAGTAGTAGGAACATTTAAACTTCAGCTGAAAGCCGGAGAAGCAACGATGGCGCCGCCGGTAGGTCCGGCATTCGGTCAACGCGGCTTGGCTGGCATGGAATTCGTAAAACAATTCAATGCCAAAACTGGTAAGCAACAAGGCACAATTTTGCCTGCTGTTGTAACTTACTTCTCCGACAAGAGCTTTACATTCGTTGTAAAGTCGCCACCGGCACCGGTATTGCTTGTCAAAGCCGCCGGTATCCCGAAAGGATCAGCTGAGCCGAATAAAATAAAGGTCGGCACAGTTACAATCGCACAATGCGAGGAAATTGCAAATATTAAAAAGGAAGACTTGAATTCTTCTACGATGGAATCTGCTATCAGCATGATAAAAGGTACCGCCAGAAGTATGGGTCTTACCGTTATTGAATAACATTAAAATTTTTTGAGACTTTAAAATGAAACAAAGTGGAAAAAGGTACAGGAAACTATTAAAAAACTTCGACCAAACAAAATCTTATGATTTGCTCGAAGCGATAGATCTTGTAAAGAAAAATGCTACCGCGAAGTTCGACGAGTCCTTCGAAATATCAATTCGTTTAGGTGTCGATCCAAGAAAAGCCGACCAAATGGTTCGCGGGACTGTATCTCTTCCTCACGGTACCGGTAAAACGGTACGCGTTCTGGTTCTCTGTAAATCTCCTAAGGACAAAGAAGCCTTGGAAGCTGGCGCAGATTATGCCGGATTGGAAGAATATATTGAAAAAATCAAGGGTGGCTGGGCTGACATTGATGTCGTCGTCGCTACTCCTGACGTAATGGGCGAAGTCGGTAAAATCGGTCGTATCTTAGGTCCTCGCGGACTTATGCCGAACCCGAAAGTAGGTACTGTAACGTTTGATATAGCAAAAACAGTACAAGAGCTCAAAGCTGGTAAAATTGAATTCCGTGTGGACAAAACCGGAAATATGCACGCTGCTGTGGGCAAATGCTCATTCGTAGCTGCAAATCTTGCTGATAACGTTTCGGCTTTTTACCATAGCATATTGCGTGCTAAGCCGTTGTCAGCTAAAGGAAAATACGTTAGAAGTATATACTTGACTTCGACCATGGGTCCGGGCATAGCTATAAACGAGCAATCTTTCGAGAAAGTATAAGACCTACTATTAGGTGATTAAACTTGCGAATGCTGTTTAACGTATGATTTTGCATTTAATAAAATAAGACTATTACGCGCTTGCTGTCCATTGAAAATTAGGAATGCTTCTCCATAGAAATATGGTTTCCTTTAAAAAATGGGCGTCAATCAATATAAATACTAAGGTGAAAATGAATACTCTTGATAAGAAAAAACAAGTTGTAGAGGAAATCCTCGAGCAACTGCAAAAAGCTAAGGGTATCTATTTCGTAGATTTCGCTAAGATTAAGGTTTCTGATATTAATAAAATCCGTACCTTGCTTAGGGATAAACAAGTCGACTTTAAAGTAGTTAAAAACACTCTAATCCTGCGTGCCTTAGAGCAAATGCCTGGGTTCGAGATGCCTGAAAAACAACTTTTCGGGCAAACGGCTATGATTTTGTCGAATGATGATGCTATTGCTCCGGCAAAAATTATCAAACCAATTTACGATAAAGAACAACGCTTACAGCTGAAAGCAGCTTTCGTCGAAGGACAATACTTCGACGGCAAAGACTTGAACGTTATTGCCGGCTTACCATCTCGGAAAGAACTTGTTGCAGGCATCTTAAGCAGCCTCAACTCTCCTGCCTCGGGCATCGTCGGTGCTATTAATGCCGTTCTGCGCGACGTATCTTCTTTAGTTGAAGAAGTTGCTAAAAAGCAAAACGCAGCATAATTTAAAGTTTACAATTAATAAAAAATGATTATTTAAAATTAGAAAATATTTGGAGATTTTTAAAATGTCAGATAAAGTAGAAAAATTAGTAGAAGAGATCTCAGCTCTTACTCTTGTAGAAGCATCAGAACTCAAAAAAGCATTAGAAGAAAAATTTGGTGTAACCGCTGCCGCTCCTATGATGATGGCTGGCGCAGCTCCGGCAGCAGCTGATGCAGCTCCTGTAGAAGAAAAAACAGAATTCGACGTAGAGCTTGCTGAAGTCGGCGCTAACAAAATTAACGTCATCAAAGCAGTTCGCGAACTTACAGGCTTAGGCTTGAAAGAAGCTAAAGACTTAGTCGAAGGCGCTCCGAAATTAGTTAAAGAAGGCATCGCTAAAGCTGAAGCTGAAGATGTCAAAAAGAAACTTGAAGAAGCTGGCGCAAAAGTTAACTTAAAATAGTTAATCGCATTGTTTTTCGATTATGGGGAAACGTCATTTCGGCGTTTCCCTATATATCTATTTAAAGAACAAAAGCTTAGTTAATTCGAAGTAAGAAATTATATACAAAAAAAGAAGAAAAGTATTACTTCAATGGAATGTTTCAGTAATAATCTCAATAAAAAGTTATCATTAAAAATGAGAAAAAAATCAAGCAGTAGGGTTTTTTGATATTCTTTTTACGCCCATAATAACGGCGAAGAGGAATGTCAAAAAATCCTATTTTTTGTAACGAAAAAATACCTTAGTGGAGGCTACAATGGAGACTAACGAATATCAGGATATAATCAGCGAGGATTACGAACCTACCCTCCCGGTTAATTATAAAACAAGCGACACCAGCGTCATCCGTTTGATGGAATCGACCGACGATGTCGTACGCCTGAGGAAAAGGGTAAACTTCTCGAGAACGAGTTGGACACCTATTTACCCGGATCTGCTTGGCGTGCAATTGCATTCTTATAGTGATTTTCTTCAAGAAGACACTCCGCCATATAGAAGACGAAACATTGGCTTGCAGCAAGCCTTTAACAATAATTTCCCAATAGAAGACGCTTCTTCTATTTACCAATTGGAATTTCTCGAATACAACATTGAAAAACCAAAATATTCAGAAGATGAATGCCGCGAGCGTGAGCTTACATTTGCTAAACCGCTCAAAGCAAAACTTAGATTATCAAGTAAAGCAGATAAAGAAAGCGAAGACTATATCGATGCCATCGAGCAGGAAGTTTACTTAGGTAATATTCCGTCGATGACTTCACGCGGTACGTTTATTATTAACGGCGCCGAACGCGTTATCGTTAGCCAAATACACCGCTCACCGGGCGTCTTTTTTGACGATGCTATGCACCCGAACGGCACAAGAATTTATACCGCTCGGATTATTCCTTTCCGCGGCTCGTGGATAGAATTTACTACCGATATTCACGAAGTTATGCACGCATATATCGATAGAAAAAAGAAATTTCCTGTTACCACGCTTTTGCGCGCTTTGGGATTTTCTTCCGACAAAGAAATTCTTGAACTCTTTGAATTAATCGAGGACATCGCTCCCGAAGATTTCAACGAGAAGCTCATTGGTCGCCGCATTGCTAACGACATTGTCGATATGTACACTGGTGAAATTATCGCTTCCCGCGATATGATATTAAACGAAGAGCTTTTTGCACAAATGAAGCAAACGGAAATTACGCAACTGAAACTTTTCAGCTATTCCGATCCAAACGACGAGCCAATTATTGCTCGTACTATCGCAAAAGATACAACACGCACACGCGAAGACGCTTTGGAAGCTATCTATCGCCAATTGCGCTCGAGCGACCCGCCGGACATTGAAACCGCTGCCGGTCTTCTCGAAAAATTATTTTTTAACTCAAAACGATATGATTTGGGTATAGTAGGAAGAGTCCGCATTAATGACAAATTAGGCATGACAATTCCCCTCGAAACAACAACTTTGACAGTCGAAGACGTCGTAGCTATTATAAAACATCTTATAAAATTGCACGAATCAAAGCACGCAGGCGACGACATTGACCACTTGGGCAATCGCCGCGTACGCTCTGTCGGCGAGCAATTGCAAGCACAATTCAACGTTGGCTTGGCTCGCATGGCACGTACTATTCGCGAAAGATTAAGCATACACGATGGCGAAAACTTAACGCCAAGTGAATTGGTGAACGCAAGAACTATTACTTCAGTAGTAAATCAATTCTTTGGAACAAATCAGCTTTCACAGTTTATGGATCAAACAAATCCGCTTGCCGAGCTTACGCACAAACGCCGTACTTCGGCTTTGGGTCCTGGCGGCTTGACTCGTGAAAGAGCTGGCTTCGAGGTTCGCGACGTTCACTACACTCACTACGGCAGACTTTGCCCGATTGAAACTCCTGAGGGACCAAATATCGGTCTAATTTCCTCGCTCGCTATACACGCTCAAATAAACGAGCTTGGCTTTATTATGACGCCATATAGAAAAGTAGTAGAGGGAACAGTAACAAACGATTTCGTTTATTTGACAGCCGAAAAAGAGGACGGACTAATATTAGTTCCGACTTCGACACCTGTCGATGCAACCGGACATTTGGTCGGGGACAAAATTAGAGCTCGCAAAAGCGGCGATTACGTTTTCGTAACGCCAGAGCAAGTAGATTATATGGACGTTTCGACTGACCAGATTACTTCGCCTGGTTCGGCGCTCATTCCATTTTTGGAGCATGATGATGCTAACCGCGCACTTATGGGCTCGAA
The DNA here is from genome assembly GCA_038218865.1 of Kapaibacterium sp. (SeqCode). Taxonomy (GTDB): domain Bacteria; phylum Bacteroidota; class Ignavibacteria; order Kapaibacteriales; family UBA2268; genus JBBRJR01. The sequence continues at coordinate 8,291 of JBBRJR010000024.1, forward strand.
CATGCAACGTCAAGCAGTTCCGCTATTGCGTCCAAACGCACCGATAGTCGGTACGGGTATGGAAGCTCGCATTGCGAAGGACTCGCGCACATTGATATTAGCCGAAGGCAAAGGCGTAGTCGAATACGTAGCTTCGGACGTAATTATCGTGCGTTACGAGGACAATCGCAATGACGAAGAGAAATTAATTCAATTTGACAACAAAGATAGAGTTGAGTATAAATTAACTAAATTCTTTAGAACTAATCAAGATACATGCCTTAACCAACGCCCGATTGTAAAAGCTGGCGACAAAGTGGTTAAAGGGCAGCCTCTTGCTGACGGCGCTTCGACTGAACGCGGCGAATTAGCATTGGGTCAAAATATAATGGTTGCGTTCATGCCTTGGCGTGGATATAATTTCGAAGATGCTATTATTTTGTCGCAACGTTTGGTTTCCGAAGACATATTTACTTCGATACATATAGAAGAATTTACACTTCAAGTGCGCGATACAAAACGTGGCGAAGAGGAATTCACACGTGAAATACCTAACGTAAGTGAAGAAGCAACGAAGGATTTGGATGAGGCAGGAATTATCCGCTTAGGCTCGAAAGTAACCGAAGGCGATATTCTAATCGGTAAAATTACGCCAAAAGGCGAAACAGACCCGACGCCAGAAGAAAAATTACTTCGCGCTATATTTGGCGACAAAGCAGGCGACGTCAAAGACGTTTCGCTGAAAGCCACTCCGGGCATAAAAGGAATTGTAATAAATACAAAATTATTTACACGCCGTTTGCATACTGCTGACCGCGACGCTAGAGCCGAAGAGAAAAAACGCCAAGACCAATTAGCACGCTTAGAGCGCGATACGTTGAAAAAATTAGATGATGACGCAGCTCGCCGTTTGGCTAAAACGCTTGACGGAGAAACCTCGCTCGGCATGAAACTTACAAACGGTCAATCAGTTTACCGTTCGGGAGCAAAAATTACAGCTGCCGATTTGAAAGAAAAATATACCGAAGGCGTATTAAAATTAGATTTGATAAGTACTGATGATGATTTCATTGGCAACAAAGAGAAAAACGATTTGTTAGTCGAAATGATTATCAATTATAAACAAAAAAGAAACGACGAAGTTGGCAATTTCCGTGCAGAAAGAAATAAACTTGCTGCTGGCGATGAATTGCAACCCGGCATTTTGCAAATGGCTAAGGTTTATGTGGCTAAAAAACGTAAATTGCAAGTCGGCGACAAAATGGCAGGCAGGCACGGCAATAAAGGTATAGTTTCTAAAATTGTACCTCTTGAAGATATGCCGTTTTTGCCAGATGGTTCAAATGTGGACATCGTATTGAATCCGCTTGGCGTGCCATCTCGTATGAATTTGGGTCAGCTTTACGAAACAGCTTTGGGCTGGGCAGGTCAAAAATTAGGTACGCACTTCGCTACCCCGATTTTCGATGGCGCAACTTGGGATCAAGTCGGCGATTATTTGGAAAAAGCTGGATTGCCTCGCGAAGGCAAGACATTGCTTTTCGACGGTCGCACCGGCGAAACATTCGACGAGAAAGTAACTATTGGCGTTATTTACATGCTCAAATTATCTCACTTAGTCGAAGATAAAATCCATGCTCGGAGTATTGGTCCATATTCACTTATCACGCAGCAACCATTGGGCGGTAAAGCTCAATTCGGTGGACAGCGTTTAGGCGAGATGGAGGTTTGGGCTCTCGAAGCTTATGGCGCAGCGCATACGTTGCAAGAAATGCTTACAGTGAAAAGCGATGACGTACAGGGCAGAGCAAAGATGTATGAAGCGATTGTAAAAGGCGACAACATGCCTAACCCGAATATTCCTGAATCTTTCAACGTATTGGTTCGTGAACTTCAAGGCTTGTGTCTCGATTTATTCATTGAATAATATCATTATTTTAAAGTTGCCGCGATGAGGCAAGAATTGAACAGATAGAATTATCTATCTGGCTGAAATTAAGTTAATGCTAATTTTGTCTGAATCTTTTGGATAAAATGGAGACACAAAATATTGTGTTTTTACAAAGCAAAAGCAGGCATCTCGTGGCGGACTTTAAAAAGTAGATGAAACTTTGCAAACGAAAATATAAAATATAAAATAAATTATAATGGAGTCAATCCAATGCAATCAATGCAAATTCCAAGACGCGGCTTTAGAAAAATATCCATCAAGATTGCTTCTCCTGATGATATTTTAAACCGCTCGCATGGCGAGGTTACAAAGCCGGAAACCATTAATTATAGGTCGTTTAGACCAGAAAAAGATGGGCTTTTTTGCGAAAAAATATTCGGTCCAATACGTGATTGGGAATGCGCTTGCGGCAAATACAAACGTATCCGCTACAAGGGTATAGTTTGCGATCGCTGCGGCGTCGAAGTTACGCAAAAATCAGTTCGACGCGAAAGAATGGGCCACATTATGCTTGCCGTACCAGTGGTACATATTTGGTTTCTGCGTACGCTTCCGAGCAAAATCAGTGCTATATTAGGAATGCCGACAAAAGATATTGAAAGAATTGTTTACTATGAATCATATATTGTTGTTCAACCCGGAAAAACAGGACTTGCCAGCAAAGATTTACTTACCGAAGAGCAATATTTGGAAGTTGTCGAGCAATTAGGCAAAGAAAACGTAGAATTAGATGACGAGGATCCGAACAAATTTATTTCTCTCATCGGCGGCGAAGCTATCAAAGAATTGCTGAAACGCGTTGATATTGATAAATCCTATCGTCAATATAAAGCTGATTTGAAAGTAGAAACTTCGCAACAGCGAAAAGCAGAGTACTTGAAACGCCTTAGAATTCTCGATGCTTTCCGTAATTCAGTCAATAATGATTTGACTAACGAGCCTCAATGGATGGTGCTTGACGTAATACCCGTTACGCCGCCCGATTTGAGACCTCTCGTGCCGTTGGAAGGCGGGCGATTTGCTACCAGTGATTTGAATGATCTTTATCGCCGCGTGATAATTCGCAATAACCGCTTGAAACGGCTTATAGATATCAAAGCGCCAGAAGTAATCTTGCGTAATGAAAAAAGAATGCTCCAAGAAGCAGTTGATGCTTTGTTCGATAACAGTCGTCGCGCGGTTCGCAGTGAGTCGCAACGAGCGCTTAAATCTTTGGCTGATACATTAAAAGGTAAAACTGGACGCTTCCGCCAAAACTTGCTCGGTAAACGCGTGGACTACTCAGGACGCTCGGTTATCGTTGTTGGACCGGAGTTGAAAATACACGAATGCGGCTTGCCTAAGGATATGGCTGTTGAGTTATTCAAGCCGTTTATCATTCGCAAGCTAATCGAACGCGGATACGTCAAAACCGTGAAAAGTGCTAAAAAAATGGTAGAGCGCAAAACAAATGAGGTATGGGATATATTGGAAAAAGTTATCCAAGGTCATCCAGTGCTTCTTAATCGCGCTCCAACACTGCACCGCTTGGGCATCCAAGCCTTTCAGCCAAGACTTATCGAGGGCAAAGCTATTCAACTTCACCCGCTCGTTTGCACGGCGTTTAACGCAGACTTTGACGGTGACCAAATGGCTGTGCATTTGCCGATTAGCTACGAGGCACAGCTTGAGTCCTTACTTTTGATACTTGCTCCGCATAATATTATGCACACGCAAAACGGCGACCCTATAACCGTTCCTTCGCAGGACATGGTCTTGGGCGTTTATTATATGACTAAAATGCGTCCGGGCGCCAACGGTGAAGGCAAAATATTTTCATCAATAGATGAAGTTATTATCGCATATAATTCCAAGTTTCTTGATTTGCATGCGAAAATAAAAGTTCGTTATAAAGGTGCATTCCTTGAAACTACTACGGGACGCTTGATGTTTAATGAGATAGTTCCCGAAGAATTAGGCTATATCAACGAGCTTTTGACCAAAAAACGTTTACGCCAAATTATCGGTATTTGCTTCCGCGAAGCGGGCATGGCTAAAACGGTAGAATTTTTGGATAATTTGAAAGAGCTTGGCTTTACTTTTGCTACTCGCGGCGGCTTGTCTGTAAGCATCCATGACGTAGTTATCCCTGAGCAAAAGCAAGCGATTATCGCGAGCGCACAGGTGAAAATCGACGGCATCGAACACGCTTATCGCAATGGCGTTATTAGCTCCGGCGAGCGCTACAATAAAATTATCGATACATGGAGCACCGCGACTAACCGCGTGGCTGATAAACTATATAATGAGTTACAAAAAGCACAACAAGGCTTCAATACATTTTGGATGATGCTTGACTCTCAAGCTCGTGGCTCGAAAGAGCAAATCCGCCAGCTGGCTGGTATGCGTGGTTTGATGGCTAAGCCGAAAAAATCACTTTCCGGCTCTACAGGCGAGTTGATTGAGAACCCGATTATTTCTAACTTTAAGGAAGGACTTTCCATCCTTGAATATTTCATCTCGACTCACGGCGCTCGTAAAGGTTTGGCTGATACGGCTCTCAAGACTGCTGATGCTGGCTATTTGACACGCCGTTTGCATGACGTGGCACAAGACGTTATTATATCTCATCTCGATTGCGGAACTATCCGCGGCGTTGAAATGAGTGCCTTGAAAGACGGCGAAGAAGTAAAAGAACCGCTGTTCGAGAGAATTTTGGGACGTGTTGCGCTTGTAGATGTACATGATCCGATAACTAACGAGCTTGTCATCAAAAAAAGCCAGTTAATCGAAGAGGAACTTGGACCAAAAATTGAATCCTCCGCTATTGAAAAAGTAATGATCCGCTCGGTACTTACTTGCGAAGCACGCCGCGGCGTTTGCGCTCGCTGCTACGGACGGAATTTGGCTACCGGCAAGATGACAGACGTTGGCGAAGCAGTTGGAACAATTGCCTCGCAATCAATCGGCGAGCCGGGTACTCAGCTTACCTTGCGTACTTTCCACACCGGTGGTACTGCGGCGCTTATCGCTTCGCAATCCTCCGTTATTGCTAAGTTCGAGGGCGTTATCCAACTTGAAAATATAAAGAAAATAAGCTACGAAAGCGAAGACGGAACAAACCATATCGTCATCAGCCACAGTGGCGCTATCAATATAATTGATCCGGATTCAAACCGCACTTTGACCAAATACGACGCTACTTACGGCGCTTCGCTGAAAGTTATCGACGGACAGAAAGTCAAAAAAGGCGATATGATATATGAATGGGATCCTTACAATGCTTCGATTATTACGGAATTCTCCGGACGCATCAGGTACAATGACCTTGTCCAAAACGTTACTTTCCGCGAGGTGAATGACGAAACAACAGGCCACATTACCAAAGTCGTAATTGATTCGAAAGACAAGACGAAATCACCATCAATTGAATTGATTGACGAAGATGGAAGAGTTATTAAAAATTATAATATTCCGTCCCGCGCTCAATTGACAGTTGATGACAACGAATACGTAGGCGTCGGTACTCCGATGGCGAAAATTCCACGCGATTTAGGTCGTACAAGAGACATCACGGGTGGTTTGCCACGCGTAACTGAACTTTTCGAAAGCCGTTCGCCTCAAAACCCAGCAGTGGTTACTGATATCGACGGCATAGTTTCGTTCGACAAACAAAAACGCGGGCAAAAAACGCTCGTCGTTACAAGTATGGACGAATTGACACGTAAGGAATTCAGCGTAACTATCGGTAAATACATATTAGTTCAAGAGGGCGATTTCGTTCGCGCTGGCGACAGATTAACCGAAGGCTCGATAAATCCGCATGACATTTTGCGTATCAAAGGAGCTAACGCTGTGCAAGAGTATTTGGTAAACGAAATTCAAGAAGTTTACCGCATGCAAGGCGTGAAAATCAACGATAAACACATTGAAGTTATCGTTCGCCAAATGCTTCAAAAAGTACGAATCGTTGATTCTGGCGATTCCTCCTTCTTAGAAAATGACCATGCCGATAAATTAAAACTTTACGACGAAAACCAAGCATTGAAAAATATGATTGTCATCGTCGATAAAGGTGATACGAAATTCAGCGAAGGTCAGCTCGTTACACGCAAAAAAGTACGCGACATAAATAACGACATGAAAAACAAGGGCAAAGCACTTGCGGAATTCCGATTGGCAGAGCCTGCTATCTCCGAGCCGATTTTGCTTGGTATCACTCAGGCTTCGCTTTCGACTGAAAGCTGGCTTTCGGCTGCATCGTTCCAAGAAACAACGAGAGTTCTCTCGGATGCTTCGGTCGCCGCTAAGGTAGATCATTTGGTTGGACTGAAAGAAAATATTATCTTAGGTCAATTAATTCCTGCCGGTACGGGGCTTCGCAGCTATCAGCAGATGGTTATCACGTCCGATGTTGGTAATATTTTCGGACATAAACCGGTTAGCGACAATCCATTCAGACAGTCATTTATTGACCAAGAAGAGATTGAAGCTGCCTTAGAGCAAGAAATGATATTAGTCGAACCAGAGCCACAACCTGCTCCGATCGAATAGATGAAATGGTTGTCAGTTATCAGCTAACAGCAAACGGCTAACAACAAAAAACAGAAATGTCCAGCGCCCCAAAAGGTGCTGGGCATTTTTTTTTAGGGGGAAGAATCGCATGTCAGTTATCAGTTTCCAGTTTTCGGTAAAGGCAAATTTCTGAACCGTTGATTAAACTGATTTTTATGATTAAGAATGATTAAAGAAGCTGTCAGCTTTGCGGTTCGCGGTAAAGGCAGGATGAAAGGCTTTGGGCTGTGGGCGTTAGGCTTTTTGTAGATGCGAAAGGCGGTTCGCTTGAAACTGTAGAGGCAATTCAATTACGAATTACGAATGAAAACCAATCGACCTCTCCCCGACCCTCTCCGAAGGAGAGGGAGTAAGAAAGGATTGATTTGCAGCGGCTTACGTGAATAATGTACGGTGTAAAGCAACTTATAAGACGACAACTTTCTTAATCATTCTTAATCAAATTAATCAGCTTAATCAGTGGCTTAAGAAATTGCCTTTACCGCCAACCGAAAACTGAAAACCGTGAAGCAGACAGTTTTCTTAATCACTCTTATTCTTTCTTAATCATTTCTTAATCAAATTAATCAGATTAATCAGTGGCTTAAGAAATTGCCTTTTACCGCCAACCGAAAACTGGAAACCGTGAAGCAGACAGTTTTCTTAATCACTCTTAATCTTTCTTAATCATTTCTTAATCAAATTAATCAGCTTAATCAGTGGCTTAAGAAATTGCCTTTACCGCCAACCGAAAACTGAAAACTGAATACCGCGAAGCCAACATTCACACATTCTTAACAAAAATCCCCTCCAAAAACCCTAAACAG
>JBBRJR010000025.1:0-15481 GCA_038218865.1 Kapaibacterium sp. (SeqCode)
CTTGATAATCGGGGAGTCAGAACGTCGGCGTTGTAATCGATAAAAACATCTATATCGCTAACTTCGGCAAAAGAAATATCTTCACCGGCATTCAAAACCAGCCGCAGCTGTGCAGTTTCGCCAATAGCGGCGGTTTGTACAATTGGGTTTAGTACGGTTAATCTCTCTACAAGTTTAGTGGCTGCAAAGATAGAAAGAGAATCAAAGGCTTTGCCGGATTCTTTGCCCAACAAAAGCAGTCTGTCTTGCGAGATGCCTTCGTGTTGAGCAGTATATTCCAAAAATACTGTTTTTGTATGTTGCGGTAAAATTTCAAATCCTGCTTTGTCTTGTGGATTTTGAAAATAAAACGCGGTTTCTTTTTCGAGCTTTAAGCCGCCGATATCGATGATGTTAGCGCCATTATTTTTTAATTCCACTGGCAGAAATGATTTTTCGTTCAAACATACTTCGATTAGGTCGGTAACAAGGCTGAGTTCAGTATCGACGCCAACGCCTTGCAAAACGAAAGCGCTTTCTTTGACAGCGTCGGTATTCAAATTCACAAACGCTTTGTTCTGACCTAATTTTGCAGCCGAAAAATACACAAGGATTTGAGATGATTCGCCGGGCGGTAAAATTATCGGAAAGACTATGTCTTTAAGAATCATCCTAAATCCTTCTTTGCCAAAGCCATTATTGATAGCTACAGAATTATCGGGCGAAAAGGCTAAAGATTTAATTTTTAGAGTATCGCCGAAAATAAACTCATCCAGTAACGAATTTTTTATAATCAACTGGCGTACGTTATAATTATTTAAATCGCCGATAACGGTCGTACCCATGTCGATAGTTTTTGATGAGTAATACGGGGCGACTCCTTTGCCGCGCAGCACCATATTGGTAGTGTTGTTATTTTCATCGATAAAGCTAATCTCAATAAAATGCTCGCCAAGAGCTGTAGGCAAATATTTTGGGCTTACAGTTAGCGTTTGTCCGGGATAAATCCGTTTTCCTAAGAGTTCATCGACTTCGATATAAAAAGATTTCAGACTTTGGGCATCGCCTTTGATTTTAATATCGGCTATTTCAAGTAAGCCTGACCCGATATTTTCAATTTTCAAGCTATTTGTTGCGTTGTTTACCGGATAAGGAACAAACGGCTTTGATGGCGAGAAAATTCTTTTTCTGCCCCAATCGTAAGATTCTACCAAAAGACGGGGCTTTATGCCGCGGGCGGAAATCAAACTAATGCTGTCACTCACCAAAGCGTCGCTCAGGAAGACGATTGAATCAGTTAAGGCGCCTTCGCTTTTTGGGTCGCAAGTCAATGTAAAAGTGTGATATTCATTTGGTGCGATAGTTAGTGGAACGAGCGAAGTCATAGAAACATCAGGCTGAAATACGTAATTATCGGTAAATGGACCTGAGTAGCCCGTTATATGCAAATCGCTTTTGCCTTTGTTAATGACGGCGAATTGCAATTCTTTAGGTTTGCTGATATTTACGTCATAAAACGAAACATCGCTTGCGACTATGTCCGGATTGCCGACTTTTGCTTGGAGCGAAGCTTTGAAGTGGAAGCGGCAACCATCGCCAAAGCCGATAGAATCGGTGAAAACGCCAAAATCAGTGCCTTGGAATCGGACAAAAAGACTTTTTTCTTCGTTAGGCATAATAATGCCGAAGGGCTTTGGGTCTAATATTTCATAATATGAATTAGGATTATTAAATCGTATTTCCGTTAAATCGATTTGCTTGTCCGAAAAATTACGAATTTTGAATTCTTTGGTAATTGAGCCACCGGAGCGAATAGAGCCGAAATCCATCATTTCGGGTATTACTTCGATTTCTAAAGGCGAATATTTTATGATAATCAATGTATCATTGCCGGCGAAATCGCGGAACAGTACAACGGCTTGGGCGGGTTTGTCTCTGTCGCGGACAGTTAGCTTCCAATCAATTTCGCGAGTGTCGCTTTGCACGATATAGCCAAATTCTCGGTCGTAATTATAGCTATTGCTGTCCGAATAAAACAAGGGATAAGCTAAATTACTTCTGACAGAGGCGTCCTCGGGGAAATCTTTGGCTATGCCTTTGACGTTGCCCAAACAATTCATCGTGTAGCTTACGTGGGGAGCTTCCTTATCTTTGGAAGAAACTTCTTGCAAGCCCATAGCGAGCGGAAAGCCGATGCCTTCGTTTATGGCGAGTCCGTAGTAATAAGCAGCAATCGGCTCGTTGGAGCGAATTTTTATAACGCCAGCATATTGGAAAGCAAAAGTAAAAAGAGCCCAAATTTCATCATAAGAATTTTTTACAAATTCTTTGTGTATAACGGGCGCAATGTCTTTTATCCGTGACCAGATAAACGTTTTGCCGTTAAAGACGCCGAGCTGCAACTCATCAGGAATTTGCTTCAAACTATTTTTTTTGTAAGCAATGGTTATGTAGCTTTCGTAAATTTTCGCGGTATCATTATTAACTCCACGCGTAGTGTAAAGAATTTCCTTTTGATACTGCTCCTCTGGGACAAGCGTCATTTGGAATGGATCGCCCAGCGGCTCAGGGTTTAAATCCTCTTGCACTCCGGTATTGAAAAGCGATACAGCGATTGGCTTGTTGGAAGAAATAACGCCCACGGAAGCTTCGCCGACACTGTTTATACGGTATTCTCGATAGCCAGTGCCGATAACGCCGCCAGCAGTAGCGATATTCATAATTTTATTACCGTCCAAGTAAATATCGGTATTTGGCAAGGAGGCATAAATCCTTAAAAGCGGGCTTTTTTTGCGTCCCTTAATTATCGGCACGTGAAAAGTATTGCCCCAAGCTCTGACGGGAGTTTCCATTTCAACGATATAGTCGCAGTATAAATTGCCCGATGGGATATTGGCGCATTGATTTCCGGACAAGACACCGACAGGCAGGTTCGATTCGATAACCGAGCCACTTAAATCTGCACCAGATGAAAGCGATGACAACAGCCAGACGTCGCCTTTGTTCAGTAGGCGAGTAATCGTATCGTTTACGCCAATGGTGCCTAAATTTGTTTTGCTATTGCCGCCGAGTTTGAAAGTAACAATTGTATTGTCGTAAGTGGCAACAACAGCCGTCATGCTGGGCAGGCTGTAAAAGCCCGGATACTCTGCCGAAGCGTCGTTATAAGATGATACTATATATTTTTTACCTAATGAGCTTACCGGATAAGCTAAAAAAGCGTCGCTTGCTTTATTGAATTTGACAACGGCATAGACGGCGATCGGCTCGTCGGAAGTAATGCGTACGGCGGAATTAGTAAATATAATATTCGGCATAGCAGGCTCGTAGGACGACTTCAGGTAAGGCTGGGCTATGAAAGCTGGCACGTTTATTTGCGAAGTCTGATAAGGACTCAGCTCGCGAGTTTGGTAATAATTATATCTTCCGGTGATGGTAACAAATGTACGCGTAATGGACGTAATGAAAATTTGCACCTCATTTTCTCCGCTGGTATTGTCATCGCCAATGCAGGGCGGCACAGAGAACAAAAATTCAGTACCAAAATGATTGATAATACTTAATTCTTGAGGAAGATTATCTCGCATTTCTTCCGGCGTTTGCGAACTTAAAGAGCTTGCCAAGCCAATAATCATACAAGCTGATAATATAATAATTTTTATCGTTTTCATGGTACACATCATTTTAAAAAAAACTATTTTACAAATGTAACTTACACATTTATAAAGACAATTGAAAATCAATTTTGTCTCATACGTTTTTTCATTTTTTATAAATATTATAAAAAATTAAGTATAAGTATATTTATTGAAACGACTTAAAAAATAAAAAAATATTTCAATAAAATTAGAACTACTTAGTACAAATAGTTTTTAATTATAAGTTGCACTATATTTACTGATTGCTAAAATTCAAGAAAAATGAATTTATCTTACCAATATATATAAAATAAATCCAATATAAGATAATTCATTTTTTTTATATCAACTTTTTTGTTAATTTAAGTGATGTATAATTTCCAAAATACTATATATATTTATTAAAAATTCATATTTGCAAAATAAATTTATCAATCGAGAAATGGTAGAAAAGAAAGTAGTCGTTATAAATCGTGCAGGAGTTCACACAAGACCTGCGGCAGCTTTGGTGAAGCTATCATCCAAGTATAAATCTGAAATTTATTTGGTACGAGATAAATTCACAATTAATGGAAAAAGCATAATCGGAGTAATGACTTTGGCTGCCGAGCAGGGAAGCGAATTATTGCTTCGGGCTGAAGGAATAGACGAGGAGGCAGCTGTCGCAGAGATAGCGCTCTTATTCGAAAACGGGTTTGGAGAACTTTAAGCAATGGTTTTAAAAGGAGCATCAATAAATTACAAGCCGTCCACGAAACTAACTGAAGAGGATCTTTCGCAAGTTGTTTTGAAAGGCGTATCAAGTTCTGCGGGCATTGTTATCGGGCGGGCTTTTATCCTTATGCCCGATTCGATTATAAGTCCGAATACGGCTGTAACTCCAGATGAAATTCCAAACGAATTGCTTAGACTTGAAAAAGCTGCATTTAACTTAGAGCAGCAACTCAAAGACAGCCTTTCAAAAGTGAAAAACGAGAGCAGCAATATTATAGCTATTATGGAAACTAACTTGCTAATCCTGTCTGACCCGATTTTAAAAGACAATATACGCGGATTTATCGAATCCGGATATTCTGTTGAAAGTGCCGTAGTCAGCGAGTTTGAAAAGCAAAGAAACTTTTTCAGGCTCTCAAAAGATAGTCTTTTGCGCGAGCGAGCTATAGAATTAGACCACATCAAGCAAAAGCTTTTGGCTGCCTTGCGCAATGAGCATATAAATTTTGAAGAAGCAAAAGGCGCTGTTATTGTTGCCCAATCGCTTACCACGACTGACGTAGTAAATTTCAAAGATGCAGGTATAATTGCAATTATAACGGAAATTGGCGGAATCACTTCACATTCGTCAATTTTGGCCCGCTCTTTCGATATACCAGCTGTCATCGGCGTCCGCGAAGCTTTGGACGTGATAATACCCGACATGGAGCTAATCGTCGATGGTTTTGCAGGAATTATCATCGGTAATCCTCGCAAAGAAATACTTAATCTTTACCTAAAGAAAATAGATGAAATAGAAACTCATAAAAAAAGACTCGGCTCGCTTGCGAGATTACCCGCCGAAACGCTCGACCACAAAAAGATACAGCTTATGGCAAACGTTAATTTTTTGGAAGACGTTAGGATAAGCCAGATAAACGGTGCAGACGGAATTGGGCTTGTACGCTCGGAAAGTTTGATTATGGAACTCAGCAGCATACCGACGGAAGAAATTCAATACACTTGGTACAAGGAAATAGCCGAGCGGGCTTATCCGAAGCCGGTGGTAATCCGCGCATTCGATATTGGCAGCGATAAATATTCAGAGGGAATGCCATTCCAAGAAGATAATCCGGCTTTGGGCTTGCGCGGCATTAGGTTTTTGCTATCTCGCAAGGATATACTCGAAACGCAGTTTTTGGCACTTTTGAGGGCTTCTGCCAATAAAAATCTGAAAATTATGCTACCGATGATTTCCTCTTTGCATGAAGTAGAATTTGCTTGCGAAATACTTGAAAAATGCAAAAAATCGCTGCACGCAAAAGGTATCGATTTCGACCCGGAGATACCCGTCGGCGTAATGATTGAAACTCCCGCAGCCGTTATGATAGCCGATGGGCTTGCAGAAGCTGTGGATTTTTTCAGTATCGGTACCAATGACTTGACTCAATACGCTCTGGCTGCCGACCGCAATAACGAGCTGGTATCCGATATTTTCGATACTTTCCACCCAGCTGTGCTAAGGCTTATACATATTACAGTCCAAGCAGCACATAAGTACGGCATAAAAGTAGGAATTTGCGGCGAATTCGCGGGGCATACCGCCGCGACAGATTTGCTCTTAGGCTTGGACATAGACGAACTTAGCGTTGCGCCCTCGATAATTTTGGAACTTAAAGACAGAATACGAAAGCTTAATTTTTCCGAATGCCGATTTTTGGCGCAAGACATTTTGAATTGCCCACGCTACGAGCAAGTGAGAATAAAATTAGACAATGCAATTAATAAGCATAATTTTTCAAGCGAAACACTTAAAGACAACAATAACTAAAATGGACAAAATTATTTCTATCAGTTCAATAAATATATTTATTCTAATATTTTTCTTGTCGGCTTGCTCGGATAATAAAATCTTCAACGTGCCGACGGGCGAGCCTATAATCACTGCAATCGGCAGTCCTACTTCGTTCCCGACTGATACTGTAAGGCTTTCGGGTGATTTTTTGCCATCGCGAGCAACGGGAAACTACGTCGTTTTAGCAGACAGCGTCCGGCTTTCGTCTTTTGATTGCTTAAAGTGGAATGCCAAAACGATAGAATTTATCTTGCCCGACACAATCACGAGCGGCAAGGTGTTTTGCGTATTTGGCACGGACACATCTACAAAATTTGATTTAAAAGTGTTTAATCGAATGCCATTTGCAACAGTAGAAGCGCCGCCCGGCACGTTTACGATGGGTTCGAGCGTCGGCTTGTTAGATGAAACTCCGCACGAGGTAGAAATAACTGGCTCGCTGATTATTTCGCAAACAGAAATAAGCCAGCGGCTTTATGAATTCATAGCAAAAAGCAATCCTTCCGAAAAAAAGTCTCAATCGCTACCGGTTTATAATGTTTCATGGCGCCAAGCTATTGAATTTTGCAATGCATTGTCGCGCCTCGACAGCTTGCCCGAAGTGTATGATACAACTGGCGAAAGCGTAACGCTCGATACCACGCTGACGGGTTGGCGGTTGCCTACCGAAGCCGAGTGGGAATACATAGCTCGCGCCGGTGCGAAGGATGATTTCGTCGGACAACCTCTTTCGGATTACGCTTGGTATTTGAATAATTCAGGCTCGAACCCGCACACTTTGGGTAGCTTGAAAGCAAATTCCTTTGGTTTGCTGGACGCTTTGGGCAACGTACGCGAGTGGTGCTGGGATTATTACGCAGAAGATTATTATATGAACTCCCCGCGAGTAAATCCTTTAGGTCCCACAGCTGGCATACGCCGCGTCAGCCGTGGTGGCTCATTCCAAGAAGGCATTTCTTTTTTGAGGCTTTCGGCAAGAAAGCTGCAAGAGCAAAGCGTGCCAGTTGGTATCAGGATAGTCAGAAATAGAAATTAGATAGAATGATATATTGAATTACATTTATAATACAATTGTGTCATTTTCGTTTACTGTCTGAAATTACAATTAACAAATGCTCATTAACTTTCAATTAAATTAATTTAAAAAAGGTTGCTCAGATGAAAAAACTAATATTTTTGGCTTTACTATTCCTTGCGGCGGACTTTGCCTTTGCACAGGGGACTACGACGACGGTTACAACACAAAAAGTAAACGTTATAACAATCGAAGATGATGACGTTGCCGAATACGACGTTTCTAAATGGCTGGATAATCGTATAGGCGGCTACGGCTCGTTTTTCTCTGGCTATGGCTTAAGCTTTCAACACCAATTCAAAAATGATTTTTCGCTCAAATCGCAAATATTTGCCTACGGCAGCAACGACGATAGCGAATACAACAACGACGAAATTCGCCTTGCCTGGGGAGTGGACTTGCAATATAATTTAATGAAAACACGCAATACACGGCTTTACGTCTTGGGTGGCACTTTTGTGGATTATTACGAAACGAACAATAATTATTATGTTTATCCTCCAAACAATGAAGATTATACCAATATAGAAAGATATATTAATGCTGGTGTGGGTTTTGGCGTCGAGGTTATGCTTTGGAAGCATTTTTCATTCGCGCTTGAAGGCGGCTATTACGGCAGATTTGGCAATAATACAGTAACTGTTAATGATACTTATGGCGGCGTACCACATCATGAAAAGCAAAACCCTAAATCCTTTGGCTTTGGCGTAGGTGGCGGCATTTTCTTTGCATTTTAATGCTAAGAAAAAATCATCTTAAAAGACTATTAAAGAATAGCATTTTCATTAGTTAGAGCGTAGCGTACCAGCCCCGCTGCATTGGTGCATTCTAATTTTTGCAATAAATTATACCGATGAGACTCGACAGTACGAATGCTAATGTTGAGCTTTTCGGCCATATCATTGCTCGTCATTCCCATTGCGACGAGGTTAAGTATTTCTTGCTCGCGTTTAGTAATTGAAACCGGTTGCGGATTATTAGAATTAGTATTATATTTTTTGCCCATAAGAATAAGTATGGATTTGCTTAACACCCTCTCGCCCAAAACTACTTTTTTCAGTGCAGCACATAGATCCTCGGCAGAAATATCTTTTGATAAATAGCCGTCAGCTCCGGCGGCTATTGCTTTTTCGAGGTGCATTAAATCTTCGAAGGCAGTCAGCATTACAACCATAGAATCGGGTGATAACTTTTTTATAAGCGGTATGGCATCTACGCCATTCAACATGGGCATAAGTATATCCAGCAAAACAATGTGTGGCTTGTGGTAAGCTGCTATTTCTATAGCGTCTTTGCCATTGCTTGCGTCGCCTAATATTTTAAATGTCTTGTCTAATAAAAGAAGTCTTTTAATCCCCGCTCTAACTATTTCATGGTCATCTGCTATTACAATTGTTATTGGGTTCAAACTTGAAAAAATACTCATAAATTGTCCTCGTTAATTTCGGATAATTCCTTTAACCACAGGTCGCTATCGGCATCGCTTGGCATCCGCCAATCTCCACGCGGCGACAAAGCCACCGAGCCAATCTTTATGCCGTCCGGCACGCAGCTGCGCTTGTATTGATTTTGAAAAAATCTTTCAATAAAATACTTCAGCCGGCTTGTTATTTCTTTTAAAGTAAATTCGTCTTTGAAAGCATATTTTGCTAAAATGGCAATTTTCTTGGGAGAGTAATTGTATCTTACGAAATGATATAGGAAAAAATCATTCAGCACGTAAGGACCGACTATTTTTTCTGTTTCTTGGGTTATATTCTGATTCTCGTCCAAGGGTAAAAGCTCGGGGGAAATTGGCGTGTCCAGAATACTGAGCAATATGTCGCTTGTCGAATTGCTTTTTTGGGTAGAAGCCACCCATTCTATAATGAATTTGACTAATGTTTTTGGCACGCCAGAATTTACTGAATACATACTCATGTGGTCGCCGTTATAAGTACTCCAGCCCAAGGCTGCCTCGGAAAGATCGCCTGTGCCGATGACAATTCCTTTGTGCTTATTCGCTAAATTCATCAGTATCATCGTTCGCATTCGTGCTTGTGAATTCTCAAACACGACGTCATGATTATCCGCCTTGTGTCCTATGTCTGCAAAATGAAGGTTTACGCTTTTAGCTATATCAATTTCCATAAAGGTAGCACCAGAAGCCTCAGCCAGACTTTGGGCGTTGTTTTTAGTACGAGACGAAGTGCCAAAACCTGGCATAGAGACAGCGATAATTTGCGATGGCGGTAGCCCGATTTTCTCAAATGTTTTTAAGCAAACCAGATATGCAAGAGTAGAATCCAAGCCGCCAGAAAGTCCTAAAACGACGCTCTCCGAGCCAATGTGCTTTAATCTTTTGGCAAGAGCGGTCGATTGTATTTCTAATATCTCTTCGCAAACGGCTGCTCTGATATTTTCGTCTTCTGGCACAAACGGCTGCCGCGGGTTAGGTCTCAAAAGCTTTTCGGTAGAGCTGTCAGTATATTCAAATGGAATAACTCTGAAATCGCGTGTGGATTTGCCAATAGCGAACGAGCTGTTTTTCAATCTGTCGGAATTTAATTTCCCTAAATCTATATCGGCTGTGATAATCTGCGTTTCAAAGGAGAACTTCTCCGATTCTTTCATCAATATACCGTTTTCTGCAATTATAGAATGCCCCGACATAATGAAATCAGTCGAAGACTCGCCCGCGCCTGCCGAAGCGTAAAGATAAGCAGCTTGGCAACGAGCGGATTGCGAAACGACTAAATTGCGGCGGTAGGTGGATTTGCCCAAATATTCACTGCTCGCCGAAAGATTCAATATGACGTTCGCGCCTGACAAAGCTAAATCCGAGCTGGGCGGCACGACAGACCACAAATCCTCGCATATCTCTATGCCAATTTGCAAAAGCGGAAAGTTAGCTGCGTGGAATATTAAATCCGCCCCGAAAGGAACATCTTGCTTATCAATTACGACAAAATCAGCCGTTCGGTCATGGTCTCCCGAAAACCAACGCTCCTCGTAGTACTCGTCATTATTTGGAATAAATGTTTTCGGCACAATCCCTTTAATTTCGCCATTACTGATGAACGCTGCACAATTGAAAAGCTTGCCATCATTTTGGATAGGGCAGCCCACAACCATAGTTACTTGCTGCTCGCCAGAAAATCTTTTTAACCGGAGCAGCGATTTTCCAATTGATTTATGCAAGGCTACTTGATAAAATAAGTCGCCGCAAGAATAGCTCGACAAACCAAGCTCAGGAAATAAAAAAAGGCTCGAACCTTCAGATTTGCCGATTTTGACTGCGTCGATTATTCTATCAGTATTGGCTTCTACGTTCGCAACGGATAATTCAGGCGAAACAACAGATATCCTAATGAAATCGTATTTTATTAAATTTATTTTCATTAAAATTGACAGAAATTTAAAACATAGTAAACGATACGACAATACAATTATTATAAAGATGTATTTTATAATTATTTTTAAATTTAAAAATTATTGTAAAATATTAATTTGGAGATATGAAAGTTATTTATTATCTTTAATTCATAATATGCGATAGAATCCAAAAACAGTGAGGCTTATATGGTTGTTTGCCAAAAGGCAAAAATTTGGGACTTTTGCCTGTATGCTAATTCCTAATTTGTTTACATAGTTTTTTTGTCATTTTTTTTTGGAAACTTTATAATGAAAATTAAAATATTAGGATTAATAATAGTGTTTACTACTTTTTTTTACGCTTATAATTCATTTGCGGATATGGAAAGAAGGGTAGTACAAACCATTAAAACAGACGGTTACTGTCCCGAGGGATCTAAAGAAAATATGTATTGGGTGGTTACTGAATTTGACAAAAATGATGTAAGGTTGCGCGAGACTCGAAGGGCATGCAATGGAAATATATCTGTACAAAAGTATAATATTAAGGGTGAACTTATCGATGAGAAAATAATCGGTTGGACACCGGACATAATTGTTATTAATTCCTCGATTTATAATCACAAAGAGGACCAAGGATATATAACTTGGGACATTAAGGAATTTGCAGTGTACGAGGGCGATACTGTGGCTGTATTAAGCGTTGGTAATATTCAATGTAGCGAAGAAAGCGAGGTTTACTTCAATTTATATGAGCCTTTCATAGCAAAGTTTTCAGACATAACTGTCCCTCGGTTAAATTCATCCTCAATCAAACTGATGCCAAATCCGGCAAACGACGTCATTACAATTTATGCTTCAAAATATGAATTTAAAACAACTGCAAAAGTCAGAATATATAATGATTTAGGTGTAACAATTTTTGAACAAGAAAATATAAATATATCTAACGGCTGCTCCATTGATACACAAAATTTTCCCAAAGGTGCTTACATGGTAAGTGTTTCAACGCCTAAGGAAGGATTTACTTGCATTACGAGATTCATAAAAAAATAAATATTATTAAATATATAAAAAAATATTTGCCGACACTAAAAAAGTCGGCATTTTATTTTTTTAAATATATTGTTCAATTTTTTTTATTAATTTGCACAAAGATATTATTAAATTGAAGAAAATGAAAAAAATTTGGACTATTTTAGATATAATACGCTGGGGCACTGACTATTTTGCGAAAGCGGAGATAGAGTCGCCACGGCTGAACATAGAGCTTATTATCTGTGAAACCTTGCAGCTTAGGCGATTGGATCTATACACAAAATTCGACCGCCCATTTTCCGAAGCAGAGCTTGCGAGCTTAAAGCAAATGGCTGTCCGTCGGCACGATCGCGAGCCATTGCAATATTTGTTGGGTAAGCAAAGCTTTATCGATATTGAATTGCTTTTAGACAAACGGGCGCTCGTGCCGAGACCCGAAACTGAGTTACTTGCCGAAAAAGCAGGAAAAATTGTTAGTACTATTGTTAGCAAAAATGACGCTGCGGCAAACGTAATTGATTTAGGTACTGGCACTGGCGCAATTGCGTTGTACGTTGCTAAGCATTCGCCACTAAGCCAAGTTACGGCGATAGATATTTCGCAAGATGCTATTGATTTAGCCCGAAGCAATGCCGATATGAACGAGATAACCAACGTGAGCTTTTTTTGCTCAGATATATTAATTGTTACGCCAAAGAAAAAATATAATTTAATAGTCTCGAATCCGCCGTATATTTCAGCTGTTGACTACGTCGATTTAGAAAAAGAGCTAATGTTCGAGCCGAAAATAGCGCTTACAGACGAAGCAGACGGGCTAACTTTTTACAGGCGTTACGCCGAAATATTTTCTGATATGTTGAGTGCGGAGGGCGAATTTTTGCTTGAAATTGGTTTCGGACAAGCCGAAGAAATTATTGAGATGTTTGCTGATGAAATATTTCATTTGGAATATATCAAAGATTACGCTGGCATTGAGCGGATTTTGCATGGGAAACTTAAAATAATATAAAAAATAAAGTAACTTTTTTTGCATTTGAATTGTTTTATTTTGCGTTTCTGTTGCAAATTCTTAAATTCTTTTTCAAAAAGAGTAAGAAAAATCTATATTTGTATATGAATATCAAAGCTAAAATACTGTTAAGATATAGTTAAAAAATGCTGTAAAAAGAGCGAAATTTGAAAAAAAAGCAAATAAAATTCTATTTTGATATAAAGTTTTATTATAAGTCTTAAAAATTTATTAGATTTGAACTTGCAGAAAATGCGAAATTGTATAAATTCAAAAAATATATAGGTAAAGATAATGTCTCAAATAAAGATTGAAGAGCAAATAGGCGGGGTAGTGCTGCATTTGAAAGGACAATTTCTTGGTGGCGAGGAAACGGATCAGCTAAGGGACACTTTAAAAGAGATAGCACTTACTGATAAAAACCGAATTATAATAAATTTGGAGAAAACCACGTATTTGAATTCGACGGCATTGGGTGTGTTAATTTCTGCGCACTCTACATTTATCAAACGTCAGGGAAAAATCATTCTCTGCAATTTGGACAAATCATTGGAAAATATATTTGTCATCACAAAATTAATAACGGTATTTACAATTACCGACACTTTAAAAAACGCAATTAAATTATTGTCATAATATTTTATTATTTGGAGTATTTTTATGAAAAACTTATTTAATGCAATCACAATAACAATTGCATTAGTCGTAGCGTTTGTATTTTACTATTTAGTAATGGGCAATGCTTCTAACTTCCTCGATGCTGCAAAGCACGAACCGGCTAACGTAATGGGTATGATTTACACAGGCGGTCCGCTTGTAGCTTTATTATTGTCGTTTGTTATTTTAGGTATCACTTATTCAATCGAAAGATTTTTGTCCATTAACAAAGCTAAGGGCAAAGGCGATCCTGTAATTTTTATCAGAAGCGTTATCCATCATTTGGAACGTGGCGAATTCGACGCTGCTTTAGCAGATTGCGACAAGCAACGCGGCTCTATCGCAAACGTTTTGCGCGGTGCTATCCTTCGCTTTAAAGAAGTAGAAAACGATCCGGGCTACAGTGCAGAAAAGAAAATTTCTGAAGTACAAAGATCAATCGACGAAGCAATGAACTTGGAAACACCACTGTTAGAGAAAAACCTTGTAATTCTTTCAACAGTTGCTTCTATCTCTACCATGGTTGGTCTTTTGGGAACAACAATCGGTATGATTCGCGCTTTTGCTGCTCTTGCTCAAAGCGGAACAGTTTCAGCTACACAGCTTTCTATCGGTATCTCTGAGGCTCTTTACAACACGGCTGGCGGTTTGGCTGGCGCTATTATTTGTATCGTAGCTTATAACTTTTTCACGACAAAAGTCGATAATTTCGTCTATATGGTCGATGAAGCTATTTTGAATATAACACAGATCTTTACAGTAAGAACAAAGAAATAATTTTTTAAAATAATTTGCAGAGAAGGAGTCTTCTGTGGCAAAAATAAAAAAGAAAAGAGTGGGGTTTGTAATCGATATGACCCCTTTGGTGGACATAACCTTCTTGCTTTTGACGTTCTTTATGTTTACTGCAAAGTTCAAATCACAAGCGGAAAGTGAGCAAAAGTTTGTAATCAAGCGTCCAGTCTCGACACCAGTCGATACCGCCGGCATGCCGGACAAAGACATAGCTATCATCAAAATAGCTATCGATTCGGCAACTACTGACACTACTTATTTCTATGAAATGGTAAATGAGCAGGACAGAGCGCAAGTCTGGGGACGCATGGAAAACTTTCCACCGGAATATATGGATAAGCACCAAATTATGGTCAATCAAAAAATGTTAGACGAATTAATACTAAATACACGGCTTGTCCGCCCAGAGACAAAGTTCGCTATCGATGCCGATAAAGGACTTCGCTTCAAATGGATAGCCGACGCTATGGAATTATTAAGGAAAAACCGTGCTACAATATTCAATTACGTTACGGACAAAAAGCAATAGTAACTTTTTGCTTAGTTCATGTGTTATAATAATAAAAGAAATTTAAGGAGATTATAAATGGCTGGTGGTGGTTCACTTAAAATTGAACGTTCAAAACGCGGTAAATCCGGAAAGCGTAAAAAGAAAAAACGGGTAGGTTTCGTACTTGATATGACTCCACTTGTGGATATAACTTTCTTGCTTTTAACGTTTTTTATGTTCACAACCACAATGGCTGCTCCGCAAGTGATGGAAATGTCAATTCCTCCGGAAATAGTAAAGCAAGTCGAAGTGCGCAAATCGGAATTATTCCAAATTTACGTACGCAACGACAATAAAGTTTTCTATGCCAAAGGAACGGACGATCCTCAAGAAATAAAACTAAAGGACTTACGTGCTTTAGCTGAAAGAGAAAATTTGCAGCCAAATGTAAAAAATAGACTTATTACCTCGCTAAAAATATCAGACGAAGCCTCATATGGTACTGTTATTAGCATTTTGGACGAGCTTAACTTAGCAGAATCCAAGATAACCGAGGAAATAACAAAAGAAAATGACGAAGCGGGCAATCCGAAAAAACGCGAGCGTAGATTTACTATCGCTCCATTGCTCGAAGAAGATATTCTAAAAATAGGGGAATTATAATTATGAACACGACAGCACAAGAATTCCCGCTGGATGAAATCCCCTCGCGCAGCCCTTACGGCGCCTCCGAGCTGAAGGCTTTCATCAGAAGATACACAATTCGTGGTATTATTATTACAACTGCTTTGCTGGCTTTGTTCCTGGTTATCTTTATAGTAACAAACAAAATACAGGAAGCGGCAAACAAAGCACCGAAGGTAGCGCCGATGACCAAGATACGTCTTGAGAATCTGCC
>JBBRJR010000026.1:0-15348 GCA_038218865.1 Kapaibacterium sp. (SeqCode)
CCACTCATAAAAGAGGGGGGACAATACCATGGAAATTGAATTTCATAAGTTCTTATAATTCAAGTGTTTTTTTCTCCTCCTCTTGTATGAGGGGGCAGGGGGCTTCGACAAGTTCAGCCACCGAATAAAAAGGTGGGTATCATCACAAGGTTATTTGAACATGCGTGCCAGTCTTAAAAGCACTTCATTTGACTTGTGAGACAGCCCCAAAGAAACAATTACTATTAAATTATCAGAATCTTTAAACGCAAAAATATTAGTAAAAATATGAAAGCAAGCAATTTAGGTAACTATTACGACGATTTTGTCATTGGCGAGGAAGTCATTCACTCGCTGTCGAAAACAATTTTTGAAAGCGATAATAATTTATTTTCGTTGCTGACGATGAATGCACATCCTTTGCATACCAATGCCGCTTATGCCGCCAAAAGCCGGCACGGAAGAATTGTAGTCGTCGGGACATTGGTTTTCAGCCTCGCTGTGGGGCTTACCGTTCCTGATATAAGCGGCAAAGCAATTGCAAATTTGAGCTATCAAAATATTGAGCATCTTCGCCCAGTTTTCATTGGGGACACAATTTATGCTAAGACAAAAATAATAAGCAAGAGGCTTTCGGCGACTAATCCCACGCAAGGCTTGGTAACTGTCGAAACAATTGCGTTTAATCAAAACAATGAAAATGTACTGAAATTTTCACGGACGGTGCTTTTGCCTGTCTATAAAAATGAGATAGAAAATTATGATAATTAAACAAATGCCGCTTATGCGTAGTTTGATGTTCGTACCAGGGCATAATCGCAGATTGCTCGAAAGTGCGTCCAAAAGTGAAGCCGACGTAATATTGACCGATATTGAAGATTCGGTGCAGCCGGAGAGCAATAAGCAATCAGCACGCGACATGATAAAAGAATTCGTTGCAGCGGGAAAGTTTGCGAATCACCTCGTGTTCCCACGCGTAAATGACCGCGAAAGCGGACATCTTTTGCAAGACGTTTATCAGCTCACAGTGCCGGGAATTGCTGGCTTCATGTATCCAAAATCGCGGCTGGGCGAGGACATTTACTTTTTCGATAAACTGCTCGCGACTATTGAATATGAGAAAAAAATTCCTTTGGGCACGTTTAAAATTATTGCGTTAATTGAAACCACCGCCGCTGTGCTTAATGCGCAGGATTTATGTCGCGCATCTGATAGAGTCGTGGCTCTGGCGTATGGTTGCGAGGACTTTTTGACTGATTTGGAAGGCATACACGACGAGGATAGCCGCAGTCTTTTTGTGCCGCGAGCAATGATAGCGATGGCAGCACGAGCCAATGGCGTCGTGCCGATAGATACCGTCCACGTCAAAGTCCACGATTTGCCGGATTTGGAGCGGAATTTGAAAATTGCAAAAAATCTTGGCTTTGAGGGAATGCTTGTGTTGAATCCAAAGGAAATTGAACTTGCCCATAAGTATTTTTCTCCTGCGAAAAACGACGTCGAAGCTGCAAAAGATATGCTGCGGCTTGCCGAAGAATCCCACAGCGAGGGCAAAGGCGTGTCCTTCAAAGACGGAAAATTCATTGGTCCGCCAATGATTATTACTGCGAACAAAACATTGCTGAAAGACGAGATGATTAAACAAAAGAAACGCCAATGAATAAAGCGACTTCGACTAAGAAAATTGCCATAATGCAGCCCTATATTTTCCCGTATTTGGGGTATTTTCAGCTAATTAATTCGGTCGATATGTTTATTTTCTTGGACGATGTCAATTTCATAAAAAAAGGCTGGATAAACCGCAATCGCTTGGTAGTCAATGGGAGCAGTCAATATTTTACAATTCCGTGCAAAAAAATAAGTCAAAATAAATTAATATGCGAAACAGAAGTCGATTGGTCGAGTCCCGACATCGCTAAATTCCTTGAAACAGTGAAATATAATTACGGGAATAGCCCTTATTTTGATGATGTATTTAGAATTATAAACAAGGTTTTGAATGCCAAAAAAAATAAAATTTCAGAGCTTTCGGAGCTTTCGGTGCGGCTTTTTTGCGAATATTTAAGCATTGAAACTGAGATGAAAACGTCGTCCCAAATTGATATTTACAATAAAAATCTAAAATCATCGGCACGGATAATTGATATAGTAAACAATGAAAATTGCGGACAATACATTAATGCTATCGGCGGCATGGATCTTTATTCCAAAGAAGAATTTGCAAAAAACGGCATCGAGTTAAATTTTTTAAAAAGTAATTTTGAAGAAAGAAATCTGGGCATAGATGATTATATTTCATATAATTCAATCATCGACATAGCAATGATGACGAGCGCCGCAAAAATCAAAGAATATTTGAAATTTTATGAATTAATTTGAAACTAAAAATATTACTGATAGGCTGTTGATAAAGTCCAATTTGCTTGTCATTCCCGCGAAGACGGGAATACATGAATTTGCAAGTAAATGATAAACAATAGGAGGGTACCCCGATAAGTAAAATTCGACTATTTACCGATAACCAGCGAAATCTGAATTTATCTATATCGCTGAGCGATTATATTATGGTAACAAACAAATTAGAGGTAAGTTCTATACTCCGTAGGAGTTATATGTAATCGCTACGCGATAAATGTTTTTTTAACTGTTTGGTGTTACCACAATTAAATCGCTACGCGATAAGAAAGGCATTTTAATTAAGCATATTTCTATGAAAAATATAACTTATTAGACAACCTTAGCAAAACAGCTACGCGTGAATGACAAAACAGCTATTATTAATAAATCAACTGGCTCTTAATATGAATTTATTTGATAACGCAATATGAAAAAAGTAATAATTATGGGTGGCTTAGGCAATGGCTCGGTTATAGCTCACGCTATGGCGGACGCTTTCGCTCGCGGCAACCGAGATATGGTTTGCTCGGGCTTTTTAAATGACCGAGATGATGCCAATTTCATAGAAGGCTTTCCTGTTTTGGGCGGCTTTAAAGATATTCCGCGCCTTTTAAGCGAGGGATTTTATTTTATTAATACCATATTTAAGCCAGATGAGCAAGAGGATAGAATCGCGCTTTTTGAAAAATGCGGCATACCAGACGAACGGCTTGCAGTTTTTGTTCATCCGATGTCATATATCGCTCCATACGTAGAGCTTGCGCCGGGCTGCGTGATTATGCCGAACGTCTCGATTTCCTCTGGCACGCGATTTGGCAGAGGCTGCCGCGTTATGGTTGGCGCGACCATTGGGCACAACAGCGTTTTTGATGATTATTGCTTTTTTGCGGCAAATTGCTGCACGGGTGCATATCTGAAATTAGGGCGCGGCGTAACCGTCAGCCTTAATTCGACCATCCGCGAATATGTGGAAATCGGCAACTACTCTACTGTCGCTATGGGCGCAGTCGTTCTAAAAAATATCGGCGAAAATGAAATTTGGGCGGGCAATCCTGCTAAATTACTGAAAAGGATAAAGTAAAAATGAATATTGATCTTCAAAAATATCAGACAAATTCTAATCAGAATGATGAACTTGTCAGCAATCCGCTCGTAAGTGTCAGAATATTGGCTTATAATCACGGAAAGTACATTGCCCAATGCTTGGACGGAGTTTTAATGCAGCGTACGAATTTCCCGTTTGAGATAATTATAGGCGAGGATTTGAGCCAAGACGAGACTTTGGCTATTTGCCGCGAGTACAAGAAAAAATATCCGAAATTGATAAATTTAATTGAAAACGAAAAGAATTTAGGCGTTTACGAAAACGGTCAAAAAACTATTGCGGCGTATCGCGGAAAGTACGTGGCTTGGTGCGATGGCGATGACTTTTGGACTGATCCTGAGAAATTACAAAAGCAAACTGACACGCTCGAAAGCCGTCCGGACATAGCAATTTGTTTTCATAATGTAATGATTATAAATGAAATAACTGGGGATAGCCCGCGTTCGTCAAATGTAAATCAAAAGCAAATTTCGACTATTTACGATTTGGCAAAAGGTAATTTCATATATTCGGCATCTGCTGTGTTTCGGCGAAATCTTTTTGGGAAATATCCTGAATTTGTTCGAAATATGCCAGCCGGCGACTATATTGTCCACATGCTCAACGCCTCACGTGGCGACATATTTTACATAGACGAGCCGATGGCTTGCTATAGGATTCACACTGCTGGCGCTTGGGAATCGCAATCGCAGGGCGTCCGCCACGAAAAGTGGCTCAAAGTGCAAGAGGCGCTGTTGGGCTTATTTAATCCGCAAATAGATAGTTTACTGAGGCAGGCTCAAGCAAATATATATCTTATTTTATCGAAAGAGGCAGCAAAGAATAATAATTTGCTTGGGGCAAAAGAGTTGCTCACTCGCGGCGCAGAGGCACTGCTCGAAGAAACTTCACAACCAGAAGCTATGGCTTTAATTCATCTATTGCTTAAAGAAATGCAGCCGCTTTTGGATAAAACGCGGGACTTTCGCCAGATTTATTTTTTAGGTTTTGTTTCTATGAAAAAGGGAATGCTCGCCGATGCCGTTATGTATTTGAATGACGCAATACGAATCAATCCGCAATACCTCCAATCATATAGTGTACTTGCCGAAGCATACCAAAAGCTGGGCGAACCGCTCAAAGCTATTGATTCGCTGAAAGTTTATTTATCAAAAAATCCAAATGACGCTAAAGAAATCATACATTTTTGTAAATTATTATTGAGCAATAGCGGTAACGATGAGAATGCTATAAAAATTCTACTGCGCCTCAAATCAAAAATCAATAATATCAATAATATTAATAATAATAATAATAATTTTGAATTTGACATTAATAAGCTGCTGGGGCTGGAGTATTTTAATTTAAATAATTTTAGCGAGAGCCTAAGATACCTTGAAAAGGCTAAGGAAATAGTTGGCTACGACATAGAAGTATTAAGCCTTTTAAGCAATATAAAAGCGGGTGGAATTGATTACTCTTTGGCTAAATCTGGCAAAGAGGAAGGTACGCAAAACTTTATGAGTAAATCTTTGAACGAAATAAACCAGACATCAATTACCCAAATTAATTCGCCAGAAAAACCAAGAACTAAACTACCTTTGGTCTCTATAGTTATACCCGTATTTAATCGACTGGACTTTACACGCGAGTGTATTAAATCGATATATGAGAAAGGTTCGCGCTATCCCTTTGAAATAATTGTTATAGACAACGCCAGCTCTGACGGCACTCTGGAGTACTTGAAAGAAATGGCGTCGTCCAATATAAATTTCCGATTTTTGCGAAATAATACTAATTTAGGCTTTGCAAAGGCATGCAATTTGGGCATTCGCTCTGCCGAAGGCGATTATATTCTTTTGCTGAATAATGATATAATCGTTCTCGAAAATTGGCTCGACGCCTTGGTTTTAGCTGCTGAAAATGACGAAAATACAGCTATAGTCGGCTCGCTGCTGTTTTATCCGGACGGAGAAACAATCCAGCATTGCGGTGTGAAAATTGCAGATTTGCACGGTACGCTTATGCCGTTTCATATCAATAAATTAAGAAATATAAAATATGTCCCGTCCGCTCTTGTTTCGCAATTTACAAATGTCGTAACAGGCGCCTCAATGCTCATTAAAGCTAAGCATTTGCCGACGCTTGGCGTGCTTGATGAAAAGTTTATCAACAGTTACGAGGACGTGGACTTTTGCCTAAGGGCTCGCGAGTTAGGACTCGGCGTTTATTTCGAGGCTCAAAGCCAGCTAATTCACTTCGAATCGCTTTCGCAAAATCGACATGATTATGACGAACAAAATTTAGCTCTTTTCAATAAAAAATGGAAATCTTCCAATTTTATCGACAAGGGCGACGAAGTAGTCCACGCCCTCTATGAATCTTGGTTCCGCGAAGAATTGGCAAAAGATCCCGATAATTCCGATTATCTCACAAAGTTAATCGAAATACTTCGCCTAAGCAATGAATCCGAAGAAATGAATTTGCTTGAAGCGAAACTCGGTGAAATTTTAAAAAATCATCATGAGCGCAAAACAAATGAGCTGAACCAAACCATTTCGGCGAGCGAAGAAGCGCTGGAAGTTTCCTATATTATCTTAGTCCGCGACAATTTGGAATATACCCAAATTTGCTTAGATTCTATCGCTCAAACTTCCCAAGATTTTTCTTACGAAATAATTATCGTCGATAATGATTCTTCGACTGAAACAAGCCGATACTTGAAACATTTCTCAGACAGCAATAGCAATACAAAACTAATAACCAACACCGAAAATAAATCCTTCGCCACAGCCAATAATCAAGCTGCAAAGTTTGCCCGCGGCAAATATATTTTATTTTTGAATAATGATATAAAATTACTTCCACGAGCGACGCGTGAAATAATAGATCAATTCGAACGGGATAGCGCGACTTCTATTCAGGGCGCGAAATTGCTTTATCCGGACGATACGATCCAACACGCCGGCGTAGTGTGGGGCCCTGTATTTCCGGAGCTTGATTTCCATTATCATTTATATTTAGCAATGCCCGAGGGCGCAGATTGCGTCAATCTTTCTCGCGAATACCAGTTCGTTACGGGCGCTTTTTTGGCGGTTCGTGCGGAGCTTTTCGAGAGAGTGAACGGCTTTGATGAATATTATTTCTTTGGGCATGAGGATTTGGATTTATGTTTGAAAATCCGAGAAATCGGTGGCAAGGTTTGGTATAACCATGCGGCAAGAGCATATCATTATGAATCTGTTACCAAAAAAAGCGAAGGCTTGGAAAAATTTGAAGCATTTTGGAGCAATCCCTCGAGCCACGATGCCCGAAATCATAAGTATTTCCTTAGCAAATGGGAAGGAAAAATTCTCCGTGATGCAGATGAATACATACTAAATGACGGCATGCTTGCTTACTTAAGCGACCCCGATATTCGTAATAATTTTATGGATAGGTACGACAAATTAGTCGAAGTTATAAAGCTCATGAATGAAAATCATGAATATGGCAAGCTTTCTCGAATATTAAAAGTACTTTTCGGTGGCAAGGCATTGCTGGATAACACTTTCCAACTTGATTGCCGGCTGGTAAGCGAAGAAAAGCTTCAAATTGCAGAAATGATGACAAATGATTATTCAGACGATGCGTTCGATTTGTCTGATATATTTGATGTTCAGGAAAAACAAGACGCTTACGCAAACCCCGAAAACGTTATTGAAAATCAAAAATATATTAATGAAGAAATAGAATATCAAGAAAAAATCATTTTTGATGAAAATATACAAAAAGAAAATATTGAAGAAATAAAAATCAGTTCAATAACTGCACAAACTCACGAGCCGCAGCGAATTTTGATGACTATGTACGGCTGGAATGAATCTGGTGGCGGTACAACTTTCCCGCATGCGGTTGCGCTGCGATTGGCTCGGCTGGGACATAAAGTTGCTGTGCTTTACGCAACGGCGCACCATCCGGAAATAAAAGAACCTTACTATTTGGAACACACAATTGAAGATGGAGTAGAGCTTTACGGCGTTTACAATCGTCCAACTGTTTTTCTTGACGCCGATAATCCTGACCGCGAGATTTGCGATGTTACGATAGCCCTTTATTTCGTACAAATCATAGATTCCTTTGCGCCGGACGTAATCCACTTTAATAATTTTTTAGGGCTGTCGTTTGAACTCGCGAAAATTGCCTCGGAACGCGGCATTGTGTCAGTTTATACGCCTTATAATTATCATCTGATTGATCCGCAATTATATTTGTATAATTCAGATTTGTCTCTTTGGCATGGCACCGACTTTTTCGCTAATTCTGAACTTGCCAAAAAGCATCCCGAACTGAAAGAAAATTATGCAAATAGAATTCATGTCGCAAAAAAAGTTCTAAATGATTATGTGGATTATACTTTCGCCGTGTCCAATAGAGTAAAAGAAATATTAGTCGATGCGGGCGGCAATCCTGACAAAATAACTGTGGTTCATCAAGTACACGAAACAATAGAGCAGCTATTAAAGCTAAACCTAAATAAATCGGAACCCATTAATCCGCTTAAATTTGTATTTATCGGCGGAGCAATGCCACACAAGGGACCGCATATAATTGTACAAGCGGCACAGCTTTTGCCCCGCGGCTCCTGCGAATTTTACGTTTATGGATTCATTGCCGACAATTACTCGAAACTGCTGAAAACTCTGGATAGAAACTCCGCCGTGCGACTTATGGGGAAGTATTCCGCCGCTGATTTGCCAAAAATCGCCTCAAATATGGATGCCGCTATATTGCCCAGCCTTTGGGAGGATTGCGCCCCGTTCGTCATAACTGAGAGCTTGGCTATGGGGCTCCCTGTAATCGGCACAAATATTGGCGGTTTCCCCGATTTTATTAAAGATGATTTTAACGGTAAGCTCTTCGGATACAACTCTCCGACTGAACTTGCGGCAATTATAGAAAGCTTAATATCTAACCCTGATATTATAAAAAAATGGCAGAAAAACTCAAAAATTACTTTTACATTTGACGACCACGTAAGCCATTTGACAAATGTCTTTTCGAGATTAATTTCTGGCGAAAAGCCTACGATTGAAGAAATGAAATTATTGTTTTAAGTAAAATAATGAACGAAAAAAATATCAATATACGGAACTTTTTCATACTTTTGGGCAGCACTTTGTCAGTAATGGCAGGCGCGGCTGTAACGCCTGCTCTGCCGGGAATTACTCAAGCCTTCGCTGGGCAAGAAAGCATTGAATTCATGTCCAAATTAATACTTTCTTTGCCCCCCTTGTTTATAGCTTTGTTTTCCTTTGTGGCTGGATATTTTTTTGAAAAATACGGCAGAAAAAAAGTACTTATTGCTTCGGCGATTTTGTACGGATTAGCTGGAACTTCGGGCTTTTTTCTGAATGATATATATATTATCCTTTTGGGTAGAGCCGTTTTGGGCATATCGATAGCAGGGCTTATGACTGGCTTTATTGTGGTCGTCGGCGATATATTCGTAGGTGACAAAATGAAAAAATTCATAGGAGTGCAAGGCGCTGTTATGAGTATGGGGGGCGTAGTATATTTGATTTTAGGCGGCAAATTAGCAGATTTAGGCTGGAATTATCCGTTCCTCATTTACTCAATTGCTTTTGTCGTCGCTGCTGGCATTTATTTTTTCCTAACTGAAACAAGTACAGCCGAGAAATCGCAGAAAATTGAAAAAGTAAAATTTTCGAAAGAATTAATTACAATCAACATTACTTCCATTTTCGTTATGATATTTTACTTAATGGTTCCGACGCAGTTGCCATTTTTGATGAAAGCTAACTTCCCCGATTTTTCAGCTTCTTCTATTGGAATATTTATTTCTATTTGGATACTTTTTTCTTCTTTAGCATCTATTTTCTATTCGAAAATTGGCAGACATTTTCGTTTTAATACGATATATTCGATGGGTTTCGCTCTTTGGGCTGTTTCTTATGTTCTGATACTATTTTCTGGAAATTTAACAATGCTCGTAGCGGCGCTGTGCCTTTCGGGCGTGGCAAATGGAATAGTTGTACCGAATCTTAAAACGCACCTTTTAGCAGAGGCAAGCCCCCGTCAGCGCGGCAGGCAAAGCGGCTTTTTGACAATGTCGCTTTACTTGGGTCAGTTTCTTTCGCCTATATTGGTTCAACCGTTTTTGGGAGTGTGGTCGATTGGGAATGTATTTGTGCTTTTTGCCCTTCCACTGGGTTTGCTCGCCGTGTTCTTTTTATTAAAAAAATCGCCCATTATTTAGAGGTCTAATTAGTTGTCGGTTATCAGTTTCCAGTGGTCGGTGGGCTTCGACAAGCTCAGCCTCCGAAGAAGGCATTAGGCTTTGGGCGTTAGGCATTAGGAAAAGCAAAGAAACAACGTAAGATATTGTAATATAGAGGATGCTACGGGGAGAGGTCAAATTTGCTTGTCATTCCCGCGAAGGCGGGAATCCATGTCTTTGCAAATAACTGATAAACAATAAATTCCCGCTTTTGCGGGATTGACAAACAAATCAATTATTATTCAATTCTGATTTTTTAGCAATTGATGATTTCAAAAAGCTTAAAAAAGATAAATCGTTCGCATTTGCATTCTGCGAAACAGTAGGACTTTTTGTTTTTTTAGTTTTACTCGTTTCGAGTGAACTGTACCGCTGATCATCGGATAATTCCGCCAAAGCGTTTATGCTTTTTTCGCTAACACCGAGCAAAAGTGTTTTGCCGTCTGCTTCTACGATGAAAAGCTGATTTTTCGGGCTAAGTGCCAGTTTCGATAATATTTTAAGCTCTTTTGTGTTTTGAGCCGTAGTAAACCGTTTCGATACTCTTTTGAGTGCATATAAAACTAAAAAAACCACCCCAACCGAGGCGATTAAAATAGCAAAAGATTTGAGTACTGTGCCATCCATAGCAATAATTCCTTTTTTGTGAAAAAATCAGCGCTTCAGCCCGCGCAATCTATCTGTTGGATCGACGAGCGTGGTAATGCGAATACCAAAGTGTTTGTCGATAACAACTACTTCGCCTTCGGCAACTTTTTTGCCATTGATAAGCACGTCCACCGGCTCGCTGACAAGTTTATCAAATTCGATAACCGAGCCGCGTCCTAATCGAAGTATATCGCGGATAAGCATATTCGTCCTGCCCAATTCGATAGAAACGGGCAACTGCAAATCATAGAGCAATTCCAATTTCGGATCGAGTGAGGAATAGATGGTGCCTTGCGAGCCAAATTGCATATCAGGAAATTTGGCAGAATCCACATCGGATTTCTGTTCGCCTGAGCCTTCATCTTCCATCAAAGAATCATCGTCTATATCGCCACCTGAGATCAGGGCATCAATTTCTTCTTGTGTCATTGTCATTTTTACTTATCCTTGTGTTTGTATGAAATATCATCATCGACCAAATCTTCTTCGTTGAGCGGTCGCGTAACGCGAACTCCGCGTTTACCGTCGATTGTACCTGGTCGTCCGGCAAGTTTTCTTTTGCCTGCTATGATTAATTCTATTTCTTGGTTTATTCTTTTTTTCAATTTTATAACGTCGCCGACAGATAAATTCATTAAATCGCCAACGGTTATCGATGTTTTGCCAAGCTCGGCAACAATTGGCAGATGCGTTGTTGAAATCTGCTGATTTAGAGCAGTCATGTTCTCACGCATTTTCTTTGAGCTAAGCTGCACGACAGAGGTCGTTACTTGCTGCCGGTTTAATTTTGCCAGAACTTCTTCCAAAGCAAATGTCGGAAAGCAAAGATTCATTAAGAACGTATGCACTCCGATATTGACGTCGAATGAAACAACGACTACAATTTCCGAAGACGGAGCAATTTGCACGAAGTCAGCTTCCATTTCCAAGCGTTGGTATTTGAAATTCAATTCTGCTATCGAGCGCCAAGCGTTTCGCAAATCTGACAAGGCATGCTCGACAATGCCGCGTACGACAGCTTGCTCAATCGGTGTAATAGAGCGAGTTTTGGGAATAGCGTCGGCTGAGCCGCCCAAAAGCCGCTCGACGATAGTCAAAGCAAGCTGCGGGCTAACTTCTAATATACCGCTACCGTCAGTTCCTTCAATATCGAAAACGTAAATGCAGCTTGGGTTGGAGACTGATAAAATAAATTCGCTATAAAATAATTGATCGACAGAGGTAACAGTAATAGCTACAACCGTTTGCAATTTTGACACAAGGTAGTAGCCGAAGACTTCTGCGAAAGTTTCATGCACAGAACTTAAAGTCCGTACCTGATTTTTCGAAATGCGATTTGGACGCCGAAAGTCATAATTGGAAACGTCGCCTTTAGCGAATCTCCCGCTCAATACTTCATCGACATCGACACGTCCGCTCGTCATTTCGCTAAGAAGATTGTCAATTTCATTTTGTGATAATACGTCTGACATCTATTTTTTCATTTTTTATTGAATAATAAATTCTTGTATAGTAACGTTACCTAAAGCTAACTCATATTCTTTGAATATAGGTTTCAATTCTTTTTTGACCATTTCGGGCAATTCGCCACGCTTAGCCAAAAGTTCATCTTTAGTATAGGAAGCCAACATGTTATTGAGCTTTCCACGCATAGTCGCCATAAGTTTTTTCATAATAGGATTTTCATGATCAACTTCCCCTTCGGCACCGGCAATTTTTTTCAATTCTTCGTTATCGGGATCTAATTTTTTAAATTCCATACCGAAATTCACAACCACGAAAACGGAAGCCTCGCCTTTTGGATTAGTAGTTATCCTGCCTGTTTCCAAAAGCATAACCTCATGTAAATTTTTAAGCATACGTCCTTCTGACTCGAATTCACCAGAGTTAGATGAATGTCCGCTTTTAGCAGCTGTTGCCTCATGAGTTGCAGCAGGTTGCGGCATGATGAATTTAGATGCCACTACGACGCCCAAAACTACACCCAACATAACGATTACTAAAACCCCAACTGCCGCACCTATCATAAGTGGCATGGACATACCCTTTTTTTCGGGTTTTAAAGGCTCTTGTTTCTCGCCATCTACGTTTGTCTCTGTGGACATTAATGCCTCCTTTTAAATATATTATCGTCATCTTTTTTTTGGACTTTAAGCACAAAATTTAATTAGACGATGCTATTGATAATTGTATAGAAAAAAAAGTGCCATCTTGCTGAATTCAGGCGAAAGTATTTCTATTGAATATAGAAACTCATCGCTAAACATTTGATATTTATAGTTAAATGTAAGTCTTATCTTTTTAAAAATAATATAAAAGAAAAGATACAACAATTCTTATGGCATTTTTAAAATATAATATTCTACAAAACTAATAAATAATGGCTAATTTTCGTCATTCAAAGAATATTGTTTCATAGGAAAATAGCATTGAAAGAATGTTGGTTTACTAATAATCGCTGTTCTAAGGCTGTCCCGATAAGGGGAAAATCTGTTATGAATACAGGCACGCATGTTGAATGGGCTATGTGATGGCACTTACATTTTTAAACACGAGGCTGCCTCGATAAGTAAAGTTCGACAATTTAGCTATAACCAGCGAAATCTGAATTTTTCTATATCGCGTAGCGATAATATTATGGTAACAGTCAAATGAAAAGCAAGTTGCTTACTCCGTTTGAGTTATACATAATCGCTACGCGATAAATGTCTTTTTGATTGATAAGTGTTACCATAATAAAATCGCAACGCGATAAGAAAAATATTATTATTAAACGTATTTCTATCAAAACATAACTTATCGGGGCAACCTCTGTATGGTTTTAATACCTTAACTCTAATTCGGCGCCTATCAGGGCAGCCCAAAGTAATTTGGAGTTAATCAACAGTCTTTTGATAAAATTTTATAATAATAAATTTCTTACCAATTATGATTATATACTGTTAATACAAAATCATACAAATGCTTGAATTAGCAATATATTTCAAAAATAAACGTTTGAAATATATTAGAAATAAAATTGGTATTTGGTATGTTATTTGTTTATTAAAAGAAAAAATTTGCAAAAATCAGTAATATTACGTATATATTTAATATTAGTATTGTTTATTTTTGTATTATGAAAAAAAGTAGGACAGGAGAAATAATGATAAAGGTATTACTAAATAATAAAAGAAAAATAATTCTTTGGTTGTTTATAATTAGTTGTAGTTTTGGAAGTGTGGTTGCTCAAACGCAAAATGTAGGCATAGGGACGACTTCCCCGAATGCCTCAGCCATACTTGATTTGGATGTATCCGCAATTTCTCCCAAGATGGGATTTTTAATGCCGCGCATGACATTAGCTCAAAGGACGGCAATCGTTACTCCTGCTACTGGCTTGCTTGTTTTTCAGACAGATGTCATCTCGGGTTTTTATTACTATACAGGCTCTGCTTGGATAAGAATTGTTGATGCTTCGACAAATGATCTTTACCTTTTGCTATCTGGTGGCGTGATGGGTGGCAATATTGATATGAATAACAATCTTCTACTTAATATCGGCAATGCTGGCACAGATTTTCTCGCTAACGGCGGGCTTACTTTAGCAAATGTTTTAACTGTTTCAACCGGTGGAATCGCGGTTACCGGCAACTCAACAATAACAGGAACTCTCGGCTCACTTACAGGGCTAACTTCATCTGGAACAATTACTTTTTCCGGATTAACCCCAAGCAGTATAGTTAAAACAGGGCTTGGCGGATTACTTACTACTGGAAACATTAATCTGATATCTGAAGTTACGGGAATATTGCCAATAGCTAACGGTGGCACGGGACTTTTGACTACTCCGACAAATGGACAAATTCTGATTGGAAATGGGGCAGGTTACTCTCTCGGAAATTTAACTCCGGGCGCAAATATTTCTATTACAAATGCTTCCGGCTCTATAACAGTTGCCGCAAATGGCTTGCAAACGTCATTAGGATTTACTGCTCCACTCGTAAATAACTCAGGTACAGTTTCAATTGCTGCTGCAAATGGCACAACAAACGGCTATCTATCTTCAGGCGATTGGACTACTTTTAATAGCAAAGAAAATGCGTTAACTGCAGGAACATCATTGCAATATTATCGCGGTGATAAAACCTTGGGTACATTAAACACAACCGCTGTTCCCGAAGGGACCAACGAATATTTTACTCAAACTAAAGCAAGAGGTTCTGTTTCTGCAACAGCACCCTTAAGCTATGTTTCAGGAACAGGCGTATTTTCAATACCGCAAGCCAACGGAAGCACAAACGGCTATCTTACTTCCGGCGACTGGACTACTTTTAATAGCAAACAAGGTGCAATTACAACTGGAAATGCAACAACGACAACTACCGGATTATCCATAACTGGCGGAACAGGTGCAATAATCGGTTCAGGAGTAACAGTCAATGTTCAAACAGCAAACGGCACACAACCGGGCTTGCTAAGTTCCGGCGATTGGACTACTTTTAATAGCAAAGAAAATGCGTTAACTGCAGGAACATCATTGCAATATTATCGCGGTGATAAAACTTTGGGTACACTAAACACAACTGTTGTTCCAGAAGGGACAAATGAATATTTCACTGAAACTAAGTCGAGAGGCTCTGTTTCTGCAACAGCGCCCTTAAGCTATGTTTCAGGAACAGGCGTATTCTCCATAGCAGATAATAGTGCATCCTCCGCTGGGGTGGTAACTACCGCTGCAGGACAACTTAATAAAGTTTGGAAAACAGACGGCGCCGGCGCACCCGCATGGCGAGACGATGCAGGCACTTTGCCCAGCGGCTCCGACAAACAAACTTTGCGTTATAACGGAACTTCACTAACAGCAACGAGCAATTTTATAAATGATGGCACGAACATCGGCTTAAATATTCTTCTGCCTGGCGCTTTATTCCACCAGAATGGGGGAGATGCCACTGCTACTTATCATAAATTTACTGCC
>JBBRJR010000027.1:0-15253 GCA_038218865.1 Kapaibacterium sp. (SeqCode)
CAGGGCATGCCAAAGTATAATTCGCCGACTAATGAAAAAGGCGATGCTTATATCACCATTCAAATAAAAATGCCAAAAAATTTATCGCCCGAGGAAACTGAATTATTCAAGCAACTTAAAGAACTTCATACCAAGAAAAGCTAAAAAAAATGATGAGTCCCGCCGAAAAAAGCGGGAACTCATCAAAAATAATAAAATAACAAAATCAAAAAATTTAGTTATTCATCGAATTTAGAAATTCTTTATTAGTACGTCTGACTTTCAGCCTATCAATCAAAAATTCCATTGCTTCAACTGGCGACAAATCGCTTAGTACTTTGCGAAGTATCCAAAGGCGGTTAAGCTCTTCGGCATCCAAGAGAAGTTCCTCGCGGCGAGTGCCAGAGCGATTTACGTCTATAGCAGGATAAATACGTCGTTCCGCCAAGCGTCGGTCGAGAACAAGCTCCATATTACCGGTGCCCTTGAATTCCTCAAAAATAACCTCATCCATACGGCTACCTGTTTCGATAAGAGCTGTAGCGATAATCGTCAGCGATCCGCCTTCTTCGACATTACGCGCAGCACCGAAAAATCTTTTAGGTTTGTGCAAAGCATTTGCATCGACACCGCCAGAAAGAATTTTGCCAGAGTGGGGAACGACTGTATTATGCGCCCGAGCCAAGCGGGTAACAGAATCAAGTAAAATTACTACGTCTTGCTTAGCTTCTACTAATCTTTTAGCTTTTTCCAAGACCATATCGGCAACTTGTACGTGCCTTTCTGGTGGCTCATCAAAAGTTGAGGCTATTACCTCCGCTTTGACTGAGCGTTGCATATCGGTAACTTCTTCGGGGCGCTCATCGATTAAAAGAACGATTAGTTTTACTTCGGGGTGGTTGTAAGAGATACTATTTGCAAATTGTTGCAGCAAAATGGTTTTACCAGATTTTGGCGGCGAAACAATTAGTCCGCGTTGTCCTTTGCCGATAGGGCTGAGTAAATCGACAATTCTCATTGAGTACTCGCTGGGCTGCTTTTCGAGCCTTAAACGGCTGTTTGCATAAAGCGGAGTCAAGTTGTCGAAGATGGTTCTGTCTCTGATGTTGTCGGGGGAGAGATAATTCACAGTATCTACTTTTAAAAGAGCAAAAAACCTTTCTGCATCCTTTGGTGGACGAACTTGCCCGCGGATAGTGTCGCCCGTGCGGAGATAGAATTTTTTAATCTGCGACGGTGAAACGTAGATATCATCTGGCGAGGGCAGGTAATTATAATTTGCAGACCGAAGAAAACCATAGCCGTCAGGCAACACTTCGAGAACGCCCTCGTTGGTTATAAGCCCTTCTACATGCGTTTCTTTTACTTGCACAGTGGCTTGTGCCTCGACGATTTTCACGATAAGCTCCTGCTTACGCAAATCGCTGAAGTTGGTAATTCCTAAATTTTTCGCAATTGAAGTCAGCTCTGCTATGCGTTTCGAGCGTAATTCCATTACGTCAATTACTGGTGCGGCTTCGCTTTGGCTTGAATTGGTGGTTGTGTTAGTTGTTCTAAATGGAGGCATTTTTACCTTACGTAATTATTTGGATATGATAAATATTATAGTCGTATTTTATTGGCGCCTGATTTTCAAAGCGCCGATTTTTAGAAAAAGAACGATTGTTTGCTTCGAAGTAAAGCTTTTATTAGAAATGAACTAAAACATATTTGATTTAATGCAGGTTCAACATTGCAATATAAAAAAAATAATCAATTTTACAAAAAGAAATAATTATTTAATTGATATTTTTTAATTTGGCAACTGAAATTATTTTCATTATTTTTAAAATTACTTTTTTTAAATGTTTTGAATAAGTTATGAAATTTATGAATATATTGTGGATTGGCTTAGGCGGTTTTGCCGGAACAATAGCCCGCTACGCCGTGGGACAAGTCATAGCACCTCACGAGATACTTGGAACTTTTCCCATTTCCACGTTTTTAGTCAATATAGCTGGCAGTCTGCTATTAGGCTTTGTTGTTGGCGCTTCGAGCGAATTCGAAGTAATTAATACGCCACTGAAGCAATCTTTGACCATCGGGTTTTGTGGAGCTTTTACAACTTTTTCTACTTTTATGTTGGAAAGTTTTCACTTGGCTAAGGAAAACGAATTTTGGCTTATGGCACTGTACTTTGTACTAAGTATATTGTTTGGTTTTCTGGCACTACTTATCGGCTGGCTCTCAGGAAAATATATTGCAAAATTTGTTTAATTGTAAATAAAAAAAAACGTTAGCTATTCCCCGATTCTGCGATTGCCATTTTAACGTTAGTTTTGAAAAGCAACAATAGCCCGGCTGCGAAAAATATTATAAGTGATAAAATAGCATAGCGGTATGAACCGGTCATTTGGAAGACCAAGCCGAAAATCATTGGTGCGAGCCAGCTCGTTCCTCGGTCGCTTAATTCGTAAAAGCTGAAAAATTCCGCTTCTTTCCCTTTGGGTATCATTTTTGAAAACAGCGAACGGCTGAGTGCTTGCGTGCCTCCCAAAACAAAGCCGATGGTTACGCCTAAAATCATAAATTCCGTTTTTCCGTAAAGAAAGCCGAATGCAAAAACTATCGCCGCTATCCAAATTACAAGAGATAATGATAGAGCGTTTTTTGTGCCTATTTTATCCGACAAATAGTTGAAAAACAAAGAGCCAGCGAATGCGACGAATTGCACTATCAAAATTACAGTTGTCAAAAATGACATATCAAGCCCTAATTCCTCTTGCCCAAATTGTGCCGAAAGCGTTATCACCGCTTGTACTCCGTCGTTAAACAATAGAAAAGCCGCAAGGAACATAAGCGTTTTGGGATATAATCTTAAGCTGCTGAATGTTTCTCTAAATTGTTTAAATCCTCGAGAAATAACTTTTGCCGAGTCGCCCATGCCGGTAATTTTACTGCGGTATTTTCTGATTTTGACGAGTGGAATTATCGTGAAAACTGCCCACCACACTCCTGCTGACGCAAGGCAAATCCGGACAGCCAATCCAACTGAAATACCTAACGTTTCTGCTTGTGAAAAAAAGGCAAGATTGAGCAAAAGTAGCAGTCCGCCACCTAAGTAACCAAACGCCCAGCCACGGGAGGACACTTTGTCTCGCTCGCTTATTTCGGCTATGTCATTCAGTATTGAATTATATACAACAATCGATGCCCCAAATGCTACATTTGCTACTATGAACATTGTGCCGCCAAAAAGCAGCTTTGTGCCGTCCAAAAAATAAAATGATAAAGTTGCGAAAGCGCCCAAATAAGCCGTAACGCCGAGAATTATTTTTTTTTGGTTAGTATAATCAGTAATTGCGCCAATTACAGGCAAAACAAGGACTTGCAAAAGTACTGACAATGAAACAAGATATGGGAAAAAAGAACCGGCAGCAATCTCCAAGCCGAACAAATTAATTGCTCCTGCTGGATTTGCTGCCGCTTTTGCTATCGAGGTAATGTACGGTCCCAAAAAAACGGTAATTACGGTCGTTGGGAAAGCGGAATTTGCCCAATCATAGAAATACCAACCTAATCGCTCGCTTTTTTGTTCGCTTTTCATTTTATTTATTTATTAAATGCTTTGTCTAAAAAATTCACATAATCATCTTTATCGGGCGTATAGCCGACTCTATCGATTATATTTCCGTCCGGCGAAATAATTACATAAAAAGGAATAGCCACTGACTGATAATTATTCAGTTGATATTGCTTGTTAGAAATATATGGTTCTTCTCGCAAATCTGTAATCAGCTTTACTTTTATCATTCGGGATAGTCTTTCCGCAACTTCTGGTTGTGTGAAAATGGTGCGTTCCATTAATCTGCAATTTGGGCAATGTTTGCCTGTGAAATCAAGAAATATCGGCTTATTTTGCTCCAAAGCAGCGGCTTTGGCTTCCTCCAAATTATCATACCATTTGTCCAGCAATTGCGTACTGCCGCTCGGTGCAATTGAAGAAATAGCTATTTCCTCGGGCGCCGGCAGATAGGCTTCGAGTGTACCCATTGGCTTGCCTGAAAATCCTGTGATAAGGTAAAACGTAAATGTTGCGAAAGTAAGTGCAAACATTAAGCGTACTGAGCCGACGCTTTCGACTGGACTGTCGTGCGACATTCTGAAAAAGCCTAAAATATAGATAGTTGCAAGTGCGGAGCAAGCAATCCAAATCGACAAGAAAATCTCGCGAGAGAAGCCAAAGCCCCAATCGTAGAAAGCATTATTTAAAAATTTCATCGTAGCAGCAATGACAATTAAGCCTAAAACTACTTTGATATTATTCATCCAACCGCCGGCGCGTGGTAACGACGTTAAGGCAGTGGGGAAGAGCGCCAGCAAAAAGAACGGGGCAGCTAAAACGGTAGAAAAGCCTAACATGCTGATAATCGGATAAAACCAATTGCCAGAGGCAGCGCTAACCAATGCCGCTGCCACAAGCGGTCCTGTGCAAGAAAACGATGCCAGCGAAAACGTCAGACCCATCAAAATAACGCTCATCAAGCCTTCACCTTCCATGCTTTTGGCGTTGAGCTTATTTGTGATAGACGACGGAATTTGCAGCTCGAATGCGCCAAATAAATTAAATGCAAACATTATGAAAATGAGTGAAATAACGAAATTGACCCAAGGGCTCGACGTGAAATCTTGTATGCCACTCGCCCCAAATATCAGCGAGAATAAAAATCCCAGAGCAGTAAATGTAAATATTATTCCAAACGCATAAACTAATGCGTCCCTTAAACCCTTACCTTTGCTTTTTTCGGCACGGCGTGTAAAGAAGGAAACAGTTATCGGTACCATCGGAAAAACGCAAGGAGTCAAAAGTGCTAAAGCGCCAGCTGTCATCGAAAACCAAAGAAATGAGAGTATGCCTTCGTCTTGCTTTTGCTCGATTTCAGTTTTCTCTGGCCCGCTTTTTTTGATATTTTCCGGCTCGGGTGCAACGTCATTAGCAGCCATCTCTTTTTTTGCATCCTCTAAGACAGGCACGTTCTCGGAACCTGAATCTTGCGAAACTGTGTCTATTTCTGCGGGTGCTTCTTCTGCGTAGGAATTTCCTGATACCTGAGCTGTGTATTCTTCGGGCGGTAGGCATCTTTCGGCATCGCAGAGTTGCATTACAGCTGTTGCGGATATTTTGCTTTTGGGAAATTCCATATCCTTTTTAGCGATAACTGGAATTGTGAAAACAACTTTTCCCTTATGATATAAGATTTCTATGTCGAAGGCTTTGTCGTGTTTAGTTTGCGGCTTAGGCTCGCGCACTTTTCCTTTTATTTCAACCAAATCATTAGGCGAAACAGTTACTTCCGTTGGCATGGGCCCTAAGCCATCGGGTCCGATTACTTCTTTCATGCCATAAGTGTACCAATGATCTTTGAAAGTCAATGTAAGTTTAATTTCAAATTTT
Source organism: Kapaibacterium sp. (SeqCode) (assembly GCA_038218865.1). Classification (GTDB taxonomy): domain Bacteria; phylum Bacteroidota; class Ignavibacteria; order Kapaibacteriales; family UBA2268; genus JBBRJR01. Next base: position 5,414 of record JBBRJR010000027.1, read on the forward strand.
TCTCCTTTTTTCACAATTTTTTTCGAAGGATCGGCTTTTATGTTCAATTGATCATAAGCCGAAGCTTGGGAAAGTGAGTAAAAGGCAAGGATAAAAATCACAAGAAGAGATTTTAAGTATTTCATGCATAACTCATTTTATTTATTAAACAATTAATATCATTTTTAACAATCTGTTAATTTACTGATAATCGCAATTTTGTCATTCCAGCGTACGCGGGAAACCATTGTTTTGCAGTTATTTGCTTAGACTTGGATTCCCCCTTTCGCGGAAATGATGAGTAAACAGGACTTAATCAACAGTCTGTTAAGCGATAACTATTCATTATCGCCTTGAAAATAAGAAATAAGCCTGTGGTCTTGGTAATTTCTTTGCGGACCGGCAGAACGTTTTTTAATTTTGTCGTGTAATTTATCCGAAAAGACCTTTGCGGCATTGTATCCATAAGTCCGCAAAAGGTAATTTATTGCAATTACTTCAGCTATAACTGTAATGTTTTTTCCGGGAAAAATAGGCAATTTCACATTGCTGATTTCAACGCCAATAAGCTCGGTAAATGTCTCGTCGAGCCCCGTGCGAGTGTATTCTTCGTTTTCGGTCCAATCTTCGAGCTCGACAATTATTTCAAGCCTTTTTTGAAAGCGAATAGCACGTATTCCGAACATCTGACGAATATCGATAATGCCCAAGCCGCGAATCTCCATGAAATGCTGTACGAGGCTGGTGCCTGTACCCATTAGCACAGTTTCGCGTTTTTTTGTGAGCATAACTATATCGTCAGCTACCAAGCGATGACCGCGCTCGATTAAATCAAGTGCCACCTCGCTTTTCCCAATTCCGCTGCGTCCGATGAATAAGATACCAACGCCGTACACATCGACGAATGAGCCGTGTACAACAATATGAGGAGAAAACTGATCGTCTAAAAATTCGGATAAAAGATAGAATGTCTTGGTCGTATTGTAGTGCGAAGAAAAAATCGGAATGTTGTTCTCTTCGGCTATTCTGATAAATTCTGGGAAAGGCTCGTGCCCGTTGGTAATAATTACGCAAGGAATCGGGAATTGAGCGAGATTCGATATAGCATTAATTCTTTGCTGCTCCGATAAACTATTCAGGTAAAAATACTCAGTATTTCCAATGATTTGTATCTGTTCATAGTTGAACAATTCTACAAAGCCAGCCAAAGCTAATTGAGGCCTATATATGTTTTTATTCGTTATAAGCTTGTCGAAACCTAAAGTCCCCGTAAGCGAGACTAATTTCGCCGGAGAATTCAGCAAAGTTTCTACAGTTATATTTTCTTGGCTTATTATTTCGAGGTTATCAAACTTCATATTGAGCCGGTTATTATTTAAAATCCAAATTTAACAAAAAACAATAACTTATCACAATTATTTTAAATATTTTATTTTTATAATTAAAAACAATTTAACGATTTGGCAAAACAAATACCACTTCGGTGCCTGTTCCTTCAATCGAATTAATTTGCAACTTCCCGCCGTGCAATTCAGCAACTCTAAGCATAATCATAGTACCAATGCCGCTTCCGCCCGATCCGCTTTGCGTTGTAAAGTATGGCGTCAAAAATTTTTCGCGAGTTTCTTTGTTCATACCTTGTCCTGTATCTTTTATAGAAAAGTACGAATTTTTGCCGTCGCGGTAGCAGCCGATAGTAACCACTCCTTTTTTTTGAGGTAAAGCTCTTATACCGTTTTCAACGGCATTGCGTAGGGCGCGTATTAATTTTTGCCTATCGCATTTGAATAAAAAATCATGAATGTCAAGTTCAAAATTGACATCGGGAAAGACTATCTCGTCAAACTCCGAGCGAACATCTAGGCATATCTCAGATGAATGCACGAGTGAGATGTCTAATTCATCGCTTCGACCGACGGTGATAACGTCTCTTATTCTTTGCAATAAAATATTTACTTGATGAAGTATTTTTTTCTGTCGTGATTTATTATTATCATTTTCAATGACTTCCAAATGCTCCGCATTAAGGCGTACAGTTGAAAGGTTGGTTTGCATGTCGTGAGCTAATTGCGCCCAATTAGTAAGACGTTTTCGCTCTAAATGCTCCGTTATATCGATAGCGGTTAAAATGACTCCACGACTGGCTCCGGCAATGTTTCGCACAGGCACCAAGTGGCAAAGCCATTCTTTTTCATTTTTGCTGCTGCCCAGATTGATTTTCTTCGATACCGTATCTTTTGAAGATGAATTTTGTTCGTAAAAATCAATGAGCGGATTGCTTGTGTCTAATTTAAAATAATAATTAAAACGCCGTTTAAGCGGTGTATTGCCTTTAATTGCGAGCAAAACTCGCGCGAGTTCATTTAATTGAATGAGCCTTCCACTTTTGTCGATGATGAAAAGCAAGCCAGTTGCAGGCAAATCCATCAGTGTGTTTATCAGACGTGAGTGATGTCGCAAAGAACTAAATACGAGAGCTAACAATAAAAGCAAAAACAGGGGAATGATATATTTCCAAAATTCATAAAAAAAAGATTTTACAAGCCAAAAATCATTTTTTGTTTGATAAAGAATGACTGAGTAATTTTGACTTGACAAGTATAATTTGTCATTATAATAAGCTACGTCATTGATTTCCTGAAACCAATGCGTTACCGGGAAAAAATCAACCGAGCGGATAGCGAGGTCATTCAAAAAATAAGTTACTACACCGTTTTTAAATACAATTATTAAATAATCTCCGATAATACCAATATAAAGAGGTTCTACTAAATTTCGCGAAAGTTCTTTTCTGTTAATTTCTATATTTTGTCCACTGCTTAAAGATTTAGATATTAATTGATATTGAGAATTATTATAGGTCAAATAATACAGCTGATCTTCGGCAGAAAATGATGTAAACATAAGTGGAGCTTCAAGCCAAAAACTGTTTTCTACAAGATAATTTTTGGGATTAAGTAAATAAATCAAAGAATTATCATTGGTTTTTGAGCCTAGTTGAAGTGCAATGAAATTGTTGGTATTGCCTATGAAAATGCTTTCGGAATAAGGGATAAATTGCTTATGCAGTAGTAATCCTTTGCTGTCCAAAACGTTGAAAGAACAATTCTCATGATTATCCTCTACAAAAGCTATAAAGTTTTCCTTATTATTTGAAAAAAAAGTAAAACTAAGGCACTCTTCCGACAAAAGATTGATTTTTTTTATTGCTAAATTTTCAAATTCAAAATAATATAAATTAGATGCAATACGAAGTAATATATTTCCATTTTGTCCTAAAAATGTAGAATTTTCGGATGTGGCTTCAGGGCTAGAGCTTAAGTAAATTTTGCTAATAAGCTCTTTGCCGTAAATAGCCAGAAATAAACTGTCTCCAGTTTGCAAAAGCAAATAGAGATGACCGGCATCAGCAAGACTTGCCATAATTCTTGAATTATCGATTGTTTGTCCACTTTCGACGGCGATGCTTGATGGGGCGAATTTATAAATTGCTGCATCTTCGCCTAAAAAGCCGGATTTTATAAAGTACGAATTTTCATTTGAATCGGAACTAAATAAAATTTGTCCGCCTTCCATTATTTTTGGCGAATTAAAACTATATGGATAAATGCCTGCTGCCCTTGCTGACGAAAGTGTGGCAAGAAAAATAAAAAGTAAAAATATTATTACTTTTCGCTTCATTTTACTTTTTCCAATTGACAAGCAGCAATAGCGGCGATTCCCTCGAGCCTTCCCAAAGCCCCAATAGCCTCGTTGGTAGTGGCTTTCACGTTTACCTGCGAAATCTCAATTTGGCAAAAACCTGCTATATTTTCCCGCATTCTTTCTTTATATTGCTTTATTTTTGGCGTTTCTAAAATTAATGTAGCATCGATATTGACTATTGTAAATTTATTTTCAAATATTAAATCACAAACATACCGCAGGAGTTCGCCAGAGTTGGCATTCTTGAATTTTGGATCAGTATCTGGGAAATGCTCGCCAATATCGCCCAAAGCTGCGGCTCCAAGCAAAGCGTCCATTATAGCGTGCAGTAGCACGTCGCCATCGCTGTGGGCAACTGTGCCGAGAGCGGATTCTATAGTTATCCCAGCTAATATAAGGCTTTCGCCCTCTGCGAGCCTATGAATATCATATCCAATGCCTATCATTTCATTCTCTCCATTATTTTGTTTTGGAATAATAATTCACAACACCATCCAGCAGCCAATTAGCAATAGCTTGGCGGTTATTCGGATCAATAAGCCGAACTTGATCCGTCGGATTTTGTATGTTGCCTAATTCAATATACACTCCGACTGGTTTGGAATTACGCAATGTGTATAAATTTCGACCGCTGACAGATCCCATGTACCCGCGCCCCGGCTGATTTTTCTCGTATTTATCCTTTATAGTACCAAGCAGCGTTTTGCAGCATTTCTCTCCAGCATTACTATTTGGCTGGTGATAAAAAAATATATCTATGCGCTTGTCTGTAATTCGCGAATCTACATGTATTTCTATCACCAAATGTTCTGTGCCTGCTTTATTATTCCGTGAATATAAGTTGTTTACTATATCCGTCCTTTGTTTCAGCCTTAGAAGCTGGTTTGCAGAGATGGTGTCGCCGGTTATCAAATACTCTTCGCTAGCGTTGCTCAAATAATAATCATCACGAATGCCGTCAAGCGGGTCTTGCACAATCATCATTACTTCGGCTCCACTCTCGATCAGCCTTTTGGCAAGCCGCAAAGTAACGTCGTAGGCGTATTCGTGTTCATGCAATTCATTGCCGTCGCGATAGCCGATTGCTCCCGGGTCAGGTCCGCCATGTCCTGAAATAAGATAAAAAAAGTGATTTTTCAAAGAATTATCAATTTTTCTAACATTTATAAATTTTTCGCCAAAAAGCGAAATAGTCGATTTTGTTGAATATTTTGATTGCGGAATAATTATCGGCTTGAAAACATCATTCTTCTCAGCTTTGTCAGCTTTTTCAGATTTAGTGGTTAGTACTTCTTGTGTGAAATTAATATTATAATCAAGGTACGGTACCCAAAGAATTCTATCGGATTGATAATTTCCTTTTTTTATTTTACTTTTCCAAAGAGCCAAATTGTATTTCTGAATTTTTTCGGCAAGTGAAAAGTCTGTAATCCCGATAGTGGAACGTATTGATTTACCATCATATTTTAATATTGCAATAGGCAATTGATACTTGTTGTGCAACAAAAGCCCGCCATTACTTGTAAATTTCCCTGCGTTCATCTCCTGAAAAGTGCCGATATTTTTTGAATAATCTAATTCGTAACGCGAAAGTAAATCCAAAACGGCATCTCCGCTTCGGGGTTTAACGCGCAGGAATTCACTGAAATCAGCAGAAGACGAATAATTCGTTGCCAAAAACGTTATAGCTATAAATGTTAAAAGTAATTTCAATATTTTTCTATTTTAAAATTTTACAAAATGCAATATAACAAAAATAATAACTCGAAAGTAAAAAGTAACATAAAATGTTTATACCAACAACAAAAAGCGAATTAACCAAACTCGGCTGGTCCGGTTGCGACGTGATTTTAATTTCGGGCGATGCCTATATCGATTCGCCCTTCGACGGCGTCGCGATTATCGGTAAATACCTAATAAAAAACGGCTTTCGTGTTGGGATTATTTCGCAGCCCGACATCGCCTCTCCTTCGGACATAATGAGGCTGGGCAGTCCACAGCTTTTCTGGGGCGTTTCCTCTGGCTGCGTCGATTCAATGGTCGCAAATTATACCGCCACCAAAAAACGCCGCCAAAAAGATGATTTGACGCCCGGCGGGGAAAATAATCGCCGCCCTGACCGCGCCGTTTTGAAATATGTTAATGTAATAAAGCAACACGACACAGACAAAAAGCCCGTCGTTTTGGGCGGCATAGAAGCCAGCCTGCGTAGAATTGCTCATTATGATTTTTGGGATAACTCAGTTCGCCGCTCTATTTTATTTGATTCCAAAGCAGATTTCTTACTTTACGGCATGGCAGAAAAAAGCGTTGCCGAATTAGCTCTTGCCCTGCAAAATAATGAACCAGCCGACAATATTCGGGGATTAAGCTACATAGCCCGAGAGCCAAAGGAAAGCTATATTGAATTGCCAGCTTTCGAGTTAGTCCGCTCTGATAAAAACGCTTTTATGGAAATGTTTGATATTTTCTATAAAAACACAGATGCCTTGAATGCCAAAGGATTATATCAGAAAACAGGGGAGAGGTACTTGATTCAAAACCCGCCACAGCCAGCGCCTCGCCCCGAAGAATTAGATGAATATTATGAAATGGATTTTGAGTACGACGCCCACCCATCGATAAAAAAACAGGGCAAAGTCATTGCTTTGGATACAATAAAGCAATCAGTTACTTCGCATCGCGGCTGCTTCGGTGAGTGTAATTTTTGTGCCATCGCCTTGCACCAAGGAAGGCGTATAGTCTCCCGCTCGGAGGATTCTATAGTCCGAGAAGTTAAAAAACTTGCTGAAAAGCCGAAATTCAACGGCATAATCTATGACGTAGGCGGTCCTTCGGCGAATATGTACGGCATGACTTGTAAAAAGCAAAGTACGACAGGCAGCTGCCAAAATAAGCGATGCCTTTCGCCAAATATTTGCAAATCAATGGACATTAACCACTCGCGATATACCAAACTTTTGCAAAGATTAATGAAAATAGATTCTATCAGGAAAATATTTGTATCATCTGGGCTAAGGTACGATTTAATTATGGAGCGAAACTCTCAGGGCGATGAATTCATGCAACAGTTGGTGCGGAATCACGTCTCGGGGCAGCTTAAAATCGCTCCTGAGCATGTTTCGCCCCGAACGCTTGAAGCAATGGGCAAGTCAACGGATAAAAATTATTTGCCGGATTTCAAGCGACGCTTTGATGATTTGTCCAAGAAATTTAATAAAAATCAATTCTTGACATATTATTTTATGGCTGCACATCCGGATTGTAATAATTCTGATATGGAGCTTTTAGGCAGATATGCAAAAGAAGAACTAAAATCCTCGCCCGAGCAGTTACAGGTTTTTACTCCGACGCCCTCTACATATTCGACTCTTATGTACTATACCGGTTTTTCGCCAATAACAAATAAAGAAGTTTTCGTAGAGAAAGATACATTGAAAAAGCAAAAGCAGAAGGATTTAATATTGGGCGAAAATAAGTTTAGAAGAAAGAAATAATAAATAACAAACTGTAGTTTTTTTGTTTATTAGTTTTATTTTTCAATTATATTATTTCAATTTCGTCAATTTATTTTTGTAAAGTTTTCGTAAATAAAATATAAAGAAGTTATGGCACAAAATACAGGCGATACAGCTAAAATAGCTGAATTAGCTATCGCGATTGACAAAGTTCGCAAAGAAATCGGTAAAGTAATTATTGGTCAAGATGATATAATAGAGCAGCTGCTCATTTCGCTTTTTGCACGTGGACACGTACTATTAATCGGCGTTCCGGGGTTAGCAAAAACTTTGCTTATACGCACACTTTCTAAAGCATTGGAACTAAAATTCAGCCGTATTCAATTTACTCCCGATTTGATGCCCGGCGACATCAGCGGCAGTGAGGTTATCGAAGACAATATCTCAACCGGACAAAAAGTATTCCGTTTTATCTCCGGTCCAATTTTCACTAACATTTTGCTTGCAGATGAAATAAACCGCACACCGCCTAAGACTCAATCCGCGCTTTTGCAGGCGATGGAAGAATACGAAGTAACGGCTGCTGGCATAACGCACGAGCTTGAGATGCCGTTTTTTGTCATGGCTACTCAAAATCCAATCGAACAGGAAGGAACTTATCCTTTGCCGGAAGCGCAGCTTGACAGATTTATGTTCAATATATGGCTTGATTATCCTTCGATGCAAGAGGAAATGCAAATCGTAAAAGCAACCACAGCTGAGCTAAAGCCCCAAGTTCAAAAAGTCGTCGATGGCAAATCGATTATTGAGTTTCAGGATTTAATCCGCCGTGTGCCAGTGTCCGATAATGTTGTCGAATATGCCGTAAAACTCGTGCGTGCTACGCGCCCAAGCGAAACATCGAAAGATTTTATCAAAGAATTCATAAATTATGGCGCAGGTCCGCGAGCTTCTCAATATTTAATATTAGGTGCAAAATCCCGCGCTGCACTGCAAGGCAGATTTACTCCTGACATAGACGATATAAAAGCCGTCGCAATACCCGTTTTGCGCCACCGCCTCGTTACGAGCTTCAATGCCGAAGCCGATAATGTTTCGACAACTGATATAATTGACAGGCTTATAGCAGCTATGTAGTGATTTCGGGCAAATTGATAATTACTTGTGTTTTTGGTTCTCAACTCTTGCAGAAAGATAGTAAAGAACTCGTGTGGTATTTTGAATTATCTTAGTCAATGTTGCGATTAGTGATGAAAATAATAAATTTTATTTTCCAAATAACAAATATGTTTTTTAAGTTTATCGATTTTTTTGTAATTTGATTTTTTTTAATTTCACTAATTAAGAATAATTGAATAAAACATTAAGAAATATAATTCAATGGCTCTTTGCAATAGTTATCATTGTTGCAAGCATATATTATGTTGTTAGAGACATTGATTTTGCCAAGCTGTGGTCTGTTCTTGCGAATGCTGATTACCTTTGGGTGGTTTTGTCTATCCCAATCATATTGCTATCGCATTGGGTTAGAGCTGTTCGGTGGAAGATATTGCTGAAGCCTATCTTGGATGCTAAATCCACTTGGAATCTGTTTTCTGCTGTGATGATTGGCTACGCCGTGAACAACGTAATACCACGCGGCGGCGAGTTGGTGAGGCCCTTTGTCTATGCAAGGCGAGAACATGTCTCGAAATCAGCCGTATTTGCGACTATTATCATCGAACGCTTTTTGGACGTGCTTTTCTTGCTTGGGCTCTTCGCTATCGTTTTCTTTTATAATCGCGATTTAATCTCGCAAGCATTTCCTTGGCTGACTGACGCAAATATTGTGTTCTATGTCGTCTTGCCGGTAGTACTTATTCTATTTGTAATATTACTTAGCGTATATACAAATATAGGCTTTCACTTACTGCGGATACTCATCAAGCCGTTTTTTCCTCAAAAATACTCTAAACTGGAATCAATTCTTGAGTCTTTCTTAAAAGGATTTGCATTCATTAAAACACCGAGCAGTTATTTAAGGACAATTTCCGATTCCTCGCTAATTTGGCTTTTTTATGCTTTGCCTATGTACATGATGTTTCATTGTTTTGCATTTCAAGAGCATTTGAATTTGGGCGTTATGGATGCTGGATTGCTTCTTATTGTTGTTGGAATTGGAACGACGATAGCCCCGAGTCCAGGAGCTATCGGGCTGTATCATTATCTCGTAACGATAGCTATGGTAAATATATACAATATTCCTAAAGAAGACGCTTTGGCTTATGCTATACTCGTTCATGGAGTGAATATGATCATCCAAGTTGTAGTCGGCGCTGCTTTCTTTTTAAGAGAAAATATGTCAAGATTGCCGAGTGAAGAGGATTTCGCCAACATCGAGCAAGATAGCGGTACTGGTTTAACCTCCACTGCAAATAAATGAGATAAAACATAATTTTTTAATTGAAAAACGAGAGCTTTTTTTGAGTTCCCAAAGTCATAGATTTACTTGAAATTATATAAATGAAAGCAATTGCAATAATTCCAGCGAGATACTCTTCGCAACGACTACCCGGAAAGCCGCTAATGATTTTGGCAGGCGTTCCTTTGGTCGTACACGTTTGGCAAAATGCTAAAAATGCCGAACATATCGAGAAGGCTGTCATAGCAACCGATGACGAACGCATCCAGCAAGTTGCTGCCGATTACAATATTCCGT
>JBBRJR010000028.1:0-15217 GCA_038218865.1 Kapaibacterium sp. (SeqCode)
TTCTTCATGCCTTTACCGAAAACTGGAAACTGGAAACTGATAACTAACTGCGACCTCTCCCCGACCCTCTCCGAAGGAGAGGGAGTAAGAAATGCTTGTATATCAAAGGCTTACTTATATTCTATTCTTATCCCATAGCCGAAAGCCCTTCTTACCTATTACCTGACGTCTGCTACCTGCCACCTATTTGCCTTTACCGAAAACTGGAAACTGATAACCGATAACTAACTTACTTTTTCAGCTCAGGTCCGTAATGTTCAATCATATATTTTGCAACGGCTTCGGCTTCTTTTGGCTTTAAGCCTTGCGAAGGCATTGGCGGAAATGCCGGATTTATCTTAGTTGGATTTAAGACATATTTCGCCAGCGCTTCGGGATTATCTATATATTTCGGCAAAACATCTTTATGAGCCGGACCAACCAGCTTTTTGTCGAAGGCATGGCACGCCATACATTTTCCTTTGTATATATCTTCGCCGCTAATCACTTGCGACGTTTTGCCTGCTGCTGCAAGCGTAGCCTCGTGATACGCATCGTAATCAGAAGATAATTGAGCTACTTGCTCAGCATTTGATTGCCTGAAAATTAATTGTTCTTTCGCTTGCGAAACCGCTATTACGCCTATCAACAAGTAAAAAGCTATGGAAATATATTTGAATTTATTTCGCCTAAGCATTTCATAAATAAAATGAACAAGTAAAAATATCATAATAAAGCCTGCCAAAGTCAATCCAAATAAAGAAGTACTTAGTGCAGATTTAGGCGTTATCAGTAGATTCAGCACATAGAAAAGCGGCAATATTAATGTGAAAATTAATGCTACCGACAGATTGAATTTTTTTGCATATTCAATATATTCCGCATTTTCAAAAGTAGGCTCCTCTTCCCATTTGTATTTTTTTATCAAAAATGCAATCGAACTGACTGCCAAAGAAGCAGCGATAAAGTTCAAATATTTAAACAATGTAGAGAAACTGAGTACCACTTCAAGAGCTGAATCAGTAGTTGCCCAACGCCAGTTTTCTACAGCAAGTGAGAGCGAGCCGATAAAAAGAAGCATCGAGACGGCAAGCACGATAACGCCCCAAAAACCTGTACGACCATGCGTTTCGTCGTTTGCTTTGTGAAATTCTAAAAAATCTCGCGTCTGCTTGTCGTTATCTTCCGAATTTAATTTGGTTTTAAATAGTCCAAAAAGATAATTCAAATCTGCTGTATGCTGGTAAATATGTATCAACACAAGAGATAAATTATACAATACAAATGAAAATATAAGATATTTTGTTACAAAAGCATGTGTATTGTGCAAAAGCTGCATATATATCATAATAATTGCAAGAAAGGGAACGACTCCCAAGCCAAATGCAAACATTTTATTAGTTGTAATTAAATCAATCAAGTCCTTCGCCATATAGGTATATTTCGGCGAACCGGTTAGTCTTGCTTTTCGGTTAAACCAAACGGAAAGAGTAGCCGAGCCAAAGAGAATTCCCGTGTAAATAAGCAATGCGGAAAGCGCAATCATTTGCAAAAAATTCAGCAAAATCATATTGCCTTCGGGCTGCGGAATCACAAGTTTGTCGAGAAAATCCATAATTAATCCATTTATTAGTGATTAAGCAATTTATCAAATGATAGGATAATAACAACTACAAGGACGTATATGTTAATATCCCTAAAAGCAAAGCGAAACGGCGTTGTTTGCTTTGAGTAATAATGAAAAACCAAGCCTTTAGTCCGCCACAAAAGCACGGCACCTAAGCCAAACAAAACTAAGTAGGTTATCGGACTAGATGTAACGCCGAAAAAAGGAATAAGCAAGCAACTCGAAGAAAGAGCAGCTATCCAAGCGTAGGAAATTCGCTGGATTTGCTTATGCGAAAAAATATCTGTCAAAGTTGGAAAGCCTCCTCGCTTGTAATCTTCTTCATATATCAAAAATAAAAACCAAAAGTGCGGTATTTGCCAAATAAAAAAGAACAGACATACAGCCCAAATTTGCAAGTTGGTAATTGCTCCGCCGCCGCTCATCCAGCCGATAAGCGGTGGCAAAGCACCAATTACGGCTCCCGGAAACACTGCCAAAGGTGTTCGTTTTTTTAGCGGCGTATAGACTGCATTGTACCAGAAAAGAGTAAGCAACCCCAAACCGATAACCCACAAATTAAAACTCAAACTAAGCAAAAATACTCCAATGACTGACATTGTTATTGTAAATATCAGAGCCTTTTCTGTTGTAAGATTTTTCGACGGTAGTGGTCTTTTTGAAGTTCGATTCATTTTGCCGTCTTCGCTTTTTTCTTGCAATTGATTCAAAGCAGCAGAGCCACAAGCCAAAAAGAACACACCCGAAACTATTGCCAAAGAATAAAGCGAAATTTCCGGGCGAGCCAAAACAAAGCCCAAGAATGCCGACAATGCTACCGGCACAGTTATTCGTAATTTCGCAAGTGTTGCGTACTGGGTTAATATGTTTTTTATTTTATTCAATATTTTCAGTTAATATATAAAATTACTTTTTACCTAAAAGCATATCAACTATAGAGTTCAAATCTTTATCCGAAATTCTGCCTTTCATTGAGGGCATCATATAAGGTTTGTATCCTTTTACTATATCCACATCTGGATCGATTATAGAATTTCTAATATATTTGGCATCAATTTTCGCTCGGCGCTCTTTGCCACTCGTAACAACCGTTGTATAACCTTTGCCAAGTTCGGTAAATGACGGTCCTATAGTATTCGAGCCGTCTGTCGAGTGGCAAGAAACACACGCATATTTTGTTAATAGTCTGAAATTTCGATGATTTTGCAAGTCATTTGCTGTGTCATCTTTGGCATCGTCTTTTTTGGATTTTTCTTTTTTATCAGAATTTTCCGAAGCCATATCTGGCAGAAGTGATGCTTCAGCCACATTCTCTGACTTGGGTGCTACTTTGCTTGTTGTATCTTGCTTTGCTCCGCTTGAGTCAGCAGGCATAATTGCGAGCCAGTCGTCAAAATCGCTTTGTGCAACAACTTTAAGTTGAGTGTACATATAAGAGTGATTTAAACCGCAATATTCGGCGCAAGCTATGTCGAACGTGCCGCGTTTTATCGGAGTAAGTATCATATAGGTCTCGCGACTTGCTATCACGTCCTCTTTTATGCGAAAAGCAGGAATATAAAAAGAATGATTGACATCGACTGATTTCATAACTAATTTTGTTACTTTATCGACAGGGATATATAACGTATCGGACAGCTTGCCGTTCGGGTAAGTAAAGCTCCATTTCCACATTCTGCCTTCAACTTTCACTTCCATAGCAATATCGGCTTTCTCTCGTAAATCATAAAAATCCTTCCAGCCGAGCCAAAACATACCCATTACTATAAAAAATGGAATTATAATCCAAACTATCTCAAGGGTAAGATTACCATGAATTTGAGAAGCGACGGGATTGCGTTTTCTGCTGTATCTGAATACAAAATAAATCATAACAGCAACAATTCCGAGCAAGAAAAACACGGAAATTCCGACGATTATAAGCATTGCTTGATCGACCGAATCTGCATAAAATGATGTGCCACTAAACATATCTACCTCACCTATATAAAACGTCGAATGCCGTTATTGTAAACAATACAAATAATGTTATAATAACAACTGTAAAAAATAATTTAAATATTGGATCATCAAATTTGATGTGCATGAACACATTTATAACCAAAGCTGATTTGATAGCAGCTACTACCATAGCCGTAAGCAAAATGTAGGGTCCCAAATCCAGACCAGCCACTGCTACCGTTACGCAAGTAAGCGAAAGCAGTGTAAGCCAGATTAATATATTATTGCCATAGCTCGGTATGTGTTTATGTTCGATTGCTGTTGTATCTTCCATTTCTCGAGTACCTCTTAGTGTAATAAATAGAATAGTGGAAATAAGAAAATCCAGATAATATCGACCAAGTGCCAATAAAGTCCGGCGGTTTCGAGTTTTATATAATTCGTCGGAGTTACTTTATTCCTTATTATAAAAACAAGTGAAAAGCTTAAGATAACCAGTCCGATAATTATATGCAGAGCGTGCAGCCCGGTCATGCTGTAGTATAGCCCAAAGAAAATAATTTCGCCATTCTCTTTGTTAGCCAATTCAGCTGAACCCGGGTAAATGCCATGCGATATTTTTGCGCCCCATTCGAAGCCTTTTATAACCAAAAAGCCAACGGCTAATAATTTTGTCAATATCAAAAATATTATCGAAAGCGCTTTGTTTCCTTTTTGCAAAGCAACAAGCGCCAAAACGCAAGTAAGCGAGCTGGTTAGCAGAATTATCGTATTCAAAGTGCCTAACGCTAAGTTAAGCTCTTTGGCAGCAAAGTGGAAGGCTTCCGAATACTGGATTCTATAGACCATATAGACTATAAAAAGCCCTCCAAATAAAATTAATTCGGTGAAAAGGAATAGCCACATTCCCATTTTTGAGCCAAAATCATCGCGATGTTGCGTGGCGGCGTGTGCCGGTGCTATTTGATTAGTGTCCATTGTTTATTATCTCATCGAAATGTTCATAATCATATGGTCCATATATTACTTCAGGCGTATAATCGAAATTTTCAAAAGGAGGTGGCGATTGCGTTTGCCACTCAAGCGTTAAGCCGCCCCAAGGATTATTTCCCGCTGGCTTGCCCTTGCGAAGAGCTATAAATAAATTCGTAAGCATTAAAATTATACCAGAAATAAGCACCCATGATCCCACGGTCGCTACAACGTGTAACGTGTGGAATTGCGGCAAATAATCATAATACCGGCGTGGCATGCCTTCGTAGCCAAGTATAAACATTGTAAAATACAACATCATAAATCCGATTGTTAAAATCAGGACTGACCAAAGTGCAACTTTGTCATTGTATAATTTGCCGAATAATTTCGGGAACCAATAGTGCATTCCGGCAAAGAACATAAAGCCTGCTCCACCGAAAACCACGAAATGGAAATGCGACACAACAAAATATGTGTCATGCAAGTGTACATCGGTTGAAACTGCACCCAAGATAAGCCCTGTAAGTCCGCCGATGGAAAATAAAAATATAAATGCCATAACGAAAGCAAAGGGAGCACTCATTTTAATAGAGCCTTTGTACATGGTCGCGACCCAGTTGAATACCTTGACGGCACTTGGCAAAGCGACTATAAACGTTAGAAGCGAATAAATCCATCGGGCGGTATCGCTCATGCCGCTTGTAAACATGTGGTGTCCCCAAACGAGCGTACCGACAAATGCTATCGCCAAGCTTGAAAAAGCTATAGCTTTGTAGCCAAAAATGGTTCTTCGGGCAAATGTCGGGATAATCTCCGAAACAATACCCATAGCTGGCAAAATCATAATATAGACAGCTGGATGTGAATATATCCAAAAAAGATGTTGGAACAAAATTGGATCGCCGCCCATCGCAGGATCAAACAAGCCTACGCCGAATGTTCTTTCGACGATTACTAAAAGAATTGTAATACCAATTATGGGCGTACCGATAATTTGTATCCAACCGGTTGCATAGAGCGACCAAACAAAAAGCGGCATTTTAAAAAATGTCATTCCTTTGGCACGTAATCTATGCACAGTGGTTATAAAATTAATACCTGTCAATATCGATGAAAAGCCTAAAATAAAAGCTGCAATTAGCGGTAAAACGACTTGTGTCGAAGTTCGGATACTATATGGAATATAGAAAGTCCAGCCTGTATCAATAGGTCCGCCGCTTAGAAAGAGTGAGGCTACAGCAATAGTTCCACCAATTATATACAGCCACCACGACAAGAGGTTAAGCCTCGGGAACGATACGTCCTCCGCTCCTATCATTATCGGCAAAAGGAAATTACCAAAGCCCGCGGGGATGCCGGGAATTATAAACAAAAATATCATAATTATGCCGTGAAGCGTAAATACGGCGTTGTACATTTGCGGCTGCATGATTGTCGGACCAGTTGTGAGCATCTCGAAACGCATCAAAAATCCGAGCGTAACTCCAACGAGGAAAAAGCTAAGCATTGACCAAAAATAGAGCAAGCCTATTCGTTTGTGATCAGTTGAAAGTATCCAGCCAAGTATGCCAGTATATTTTCCTTTGTAATCATAAAAACTTTTATATGTTGGCGAAGCAGTGTTACTCATTTTCGTTTCCTCCGTCGTGAGATGTTTTCGATTTCCGTGTTTTTTTGGATTTTCCCATTATCAACAATGTGCCAAAAAATATACCGACACCCAAGAATATTGCTATACCTGCTACTTTAGTAACGCTTAGCACGTATTTGTTACCTTGTGGATCGTAATTAAAGCAAAATTGCAAAATTTTAGTAATAGTGGGCATTGATTTTCCCTCGGCGGCTTCGCTGATGCTCATTTTCAAATCAAATGGATTGAATTCAGTACCAAGCATATATCGCGAGATTTTCCCCTCGGGTGTTAATACAACTAATGTGGCGGCGTGGACGTAGTCCAAGCTATCGGGCTTGAAATAAAAGCCGACGGCATCGGCAAGACGGCGAATGGAGACGCTGTCGCCTACCATGAATTCCCAGTTTTCGTCACCAAATTTGCGTTTCATAGCGTGCATATAATTAGTCTTCCATTTTTTGGCTTTGTCTGGTCCTTCGCGGTGGTCGAAGCTGACAGTCAGAGCTTTGAAGTGTTTTCCGGGCTCTAAATCAACTTTATCCATTACTTCGCCCATTGACGTCAAAAGTGGGCTGCAAATGCCCGGGCAGTTATAGTAAACCAGAGCAAAAACAGTAGGTTTGTCAATTACGTCTCGTAATTTTTTTTGCACTCCCTCGGAATTTGTAAATGTCAAATCCAAAGGTAATTGTTTTCCCAAATGCTCTACAATTCCTACTTCCGGGTTCTTTTCCGTTTCGGATTTTGCTGCCATCGGCAGAAGAAATAGTCCAAGGGCTGCTATAAGTAAAATGTGATTTTTCATCGTTTCGCCTCATATTTTTGTTGATAAATACTTAGGAGAAATTGTCTCAAAAGCGTTAATTTTTCCTCACTTAATTTAAATAAGGAAGGATTGAAACCGTTATTATTTATTTCAGGCGTTGCGTAACTTTTCAACGCGGTGTTGCTTGCCATCCAAGCGTCCGAGCGAATTAAAAAATATGACAGCTCATTTTTATCTTTTACTACTTTTTTATAAATTTCGTAGCCACTCTCTTGATTTCTCGAAAATGTAACTTGCGCCAAAGCGATAGCCATATTCTCTTGCTCTTCATTTTCTCCGATAATTATATCAATAGCAAGCGAAACGGGTATTTGGCTCGGCGTAATTTTGCCCGCGCTTAGGGCATAAGTTTGGTCGAGAGCCGCTAATTCTTCAGGCGTATTTTTAGGATAATCTTTCATTAGCGAATGAATAAAATGAATCATCTCAATTCTATCAGCTACAGGAAGATATTCATAGGCAACCATGCCCGTACCTGCGACGCCTTCTTGTAGCGTTTTGTACATATCGGCAAGCGTTTTGCCATTAGTCCACTCAGCGTCATCGACGAAATTACGCGGCTTGGGGTTCAATCCCCCACCGGCTACGCCATCGCCTTTGCCTCCCGAGCCGTGGCACGAGGAGCAGTTTGCCGTAAAAAGGTCTTTGCCCTTACTGATGAGTTCGGCTGTTGGCTGCGAGACAACATTAATATCGACGCCTTCGAGCATAACTGCTGGCTTGGAAGCTAATTCCGTTTTCAGGCGCGTCGAATCGGTTATAGTTGGTTTAACATTATTTTCCGTTATATAATTTAAATTATACACATAATAAAGTCCACCAATTAATATTAAAACAAAGAAATAGGGATAAATCAGCCCAAACCATCTGATAGGGTTTTTTGCAATGCTCTGGAAATCTATTTCTTCTTCGATTTTATTTGGATTTTTTTCTTCCATTTGATTCACCACTTATTTTGGAATCATTAATTATAAATGAAAATGCAAGCCTTTCGGCAATTTCGGATCGCCAATCGGCAAAAGATTTTTATTGCGTGCAAAAAGCAAAAATACAACCATTACAACGCCAACGGATACAACGAGCGGATAGAATTCCATCCAGCTAAATGGCGCGCCGTGCTTGCCGTAAGTTGGCATAATCAGCCAATATAAATCATAAAAATGTACTAAAATAAGCCAAATTGCGGCAACTTTCAATCGCTTTGGATCGCTTTTCGAGGGCTGGGACAAAAGAAGAATATACGGCACTACAAAGTGAACTACTACCATAAGAATGGACACAAACATCCAGCTGCCTTCCGAGCGATGCAAAAACCACGAAGTTTCCTCAGGTATATTTGCATACCAAATAAGCAAAAACTGGCTGAAAGCAATATATGCCCAGAAATTGGTGAATGCAAAAAGCAAACCGCCGAAATTATAATAATGATCGCGATTAATCATTTTGCCCATGTAATTATTCTCATTAAGCAAAATGACAATCAACGTAATTACAGCGAGCGCCGTAGTAAACGAGCCGGCAAAATAATATACGCCAAATATAGTCGAGAACCAATGCGGCTCCAAGCTCATCATCCAATCCACAGCCATAACAGTCAAAGTGATTGCAAATATCGGCATAAATATAGCCGCAAATTTTGTTGTTATTTTAATGAAATTAGCTTTTGGAGCGTAATCTTGTTTGAACGATCTGCCAGCTAATAAATACCAAAACAAGAACAATATCAAAAACGTTACGATGGTCCGGATTGAGAAAAACTCCTCATTCAAATAAGCCATTTTGCTTTTCAAAATCGGGTCATTCAATACGTCTTCCAAATGCGTCCAATGAAATAAGTCGTGCATATTGAAAAAGAGCGGAATTGCAAATATCGGCACAGCAAAAATAACTACGCTTAATATTTCCGCAACGCGCCGGAAAGGCACGCTCCAATCTGCCGATACCAAGTACTCGAGCGCAATAATAAAAAGCGAGCCCAAAGCTACACTGAGCAGGAACATCATAGTGATAATGCCGTTGAATGCTGCTCTTTGGTGGTCAATAGCAAAAGCCAAAGCCATCATAAGTAAGCCTAAGGCAAGTATTACGAAGCCTGTCAAAAGTGCTTTCGTTGGCAGCGGCTTTGCCACGTAATCATTTTTCCAATTATTTATCATTATTGATATCCTCCTCTTTTGCATTCATAGCTCTTTCTAAAGCTCTTACGTAGAGAATAACTTTCCATTTTTCTTCTTTGGAAAGTTGCGTCGAATATGAAGGCATAGAATTTTGCCCTTCAGTTATTATATGAAATATACGTCCGTCTCCCCAATTTCGTACTTTTTCCGAGTGTAAGCTCGGCGGATTCGGGAATTGCCCGTTCAGCCGTGCGTAGCCCAATGCGTGATAACCATGGCAGGGACTGCAATATATATCATATTTCGTTTTGCCAACTTCAAGATTTTCTCTCGTCGGCGGCAAAGGATTAGTCAAATTAGCTTCTGCAAGCTCGGGTTGTCCTTTGTATTGGTAAGGAGCAAATCCACGAGCGGCTGTGCCTTTGGGCGGAGTACGCATAGAAAAATTATTTTCGCCAAAAAACTTACTCGGCACTTGAGCATCTATCCGCGCCTGATGGTGCATCCAGTTAAAAGGCTCGGTGTACATAAGTTTATTGAGCAGGACATAAGTCGCGCCCGAAATAACTATTGCAGTAACAAGCAGGAACACATTAAACTTCACGTCAAATATATTTGGCTTGAAATTAAGCGTTTCTTCGTCATAATATATTGTCCCAACTTCACTTGCGCCTGCTGATATTAATAATTCTTTTGCCGCTGCTTCGCTGAACTTTTCATCTTTAGCTTCCAAGCAAACGCCGAATTTATCGGATGATACTTTTTTCATATAATCAGTATCGTGCAGCGGATGGCTATTGTTTGGCAATTTAAACAAAACAAACAGCATCCCCAAAACGGTACCAACGGAAGCCAAAAGCACTGTAATCTCGAACGTAACGGGAATAAATGCCGGATATGGAAAAAATGGTTTTCCGCTGATGATAAGCGGGTAATTATACGTCATTATCCAAGTCATCAAAAGGAAACCAGCGAAAGCGCCAGTTAATCCGAAGACTAATGCAAAGTATCCGAGCGGCGAAGGACCTAAATTCATTGCCTTCGGCATGCCGTGGATCGGATAAGCCGTATGCACATCGAATCTTTTATAGCCCGATTTCTCAACAATTTTCGCTGCTTCGATGATTCCATCTGGCGTCTCGAAAATTCCAGTAACGCCATAAATTGTATTATTCATTGTTGTATTCTCCTCGTTCGTGGTCGTGGTGGGTCGGCTGCGAGCCATGTATAGCTGCTTTTACTTCTGCTATCGAGATAACCGGCATTGTCCTTATAAATATCAACAACAATGTAAAAAATAGCCCAAAGCTGCCGAGCAGTATTCCGAAGTCAGTTAAAGTTGGTTTAAAATATGCCCAGCTGGACGGCAAAAAGTCGTTTGCAAGCGAAGTTACGATGATTACGAATCTTTCGAACCACATGCCGACATTGACTAATACGCCTATGACGAACATAAACGGCAAGCTGCGGCGGAGTTTTTTGAACCAGAAAAGCTGCGGGAAAACGACATTGCAACTTACCATAATCCAATATGCCCAAGCGTAAGGGCCCAAAGCGCGGTTCAAAAACACAAAGCTTTCTGCTTGATTGCCGCTGTACCACGCCATGAAAAATTCCATTGCGTAAGCATAGCCAACCATTGTACCGGTTGCAAGTATGACCTTATTCATTTTTTCAAGTGTATCGACTGTTATAATATGCTCAAAATTAAATATTTTTCTGACAAATATTAAAACATTTTGAACCATCGCAAAGCCGGAGAACACTGCTCCCGCTACGAAATACGGCGGGAAAATAGTAGTATGCCAGCCCGGCATAATTGACACGGCAAAGTCAAAACTCACAATCGTATGCACTGAAAGTACAAGCGGCGTAGCAAACCCTGCTAAAATCAAATATACCATTTCGTAATTTTTCCAATGGCGATTAGAAAAACGCCAGCCCAAGCTGAAAATCGAGTAAATAATCTTCTTAATTTTCGATGTCGTCCTGTCGCGAAGTGTGGCGAAATCAGGAATAAGCCCGACATACCAAAATATAAAGGAAACAGTAAAATACGTCGATACGGCGAATACGTCCCACAAAAGCGGCGAAGTAAAGTTCACCCAAATTTCGTGTTGGTTAGGATACGGGAAAAGATAGCCCGCAAGCCAAGGACGCCCCACGTGTATCAACGGGAAAATTCCGGCAGTCATGACGGCAAATATAGTCATTCCTTCGGCAAAGCGAGCTATGCCCGTTCTCCATTTTTGGCGGAATAAAAATAATATAGCTGAAATAAGTGTGCCGGCGTGCCCAATGCCCACCCAAAATACGAAATTGACGATACCGAACGCCCAACCCACGGGGTTGTTATTTCCCCAAAGACCTATGCCATAATAAAAAGTAATGCCTATGAAAAATACTCCAATTAAAAGCATCGTGCTCGAAATGCCAAGAGCAATAAAATACTTGTAATCCGGCTTTTGGTCGAGCGGCGCCGAAATTTGCCTGTCAATATCCGCAAAGCTTGGTCTGCCTTCTACTACCGAAGGCTCGTGTAAAAAGTCTGAACTCACAGCGCCTCCTCCTCATTTATGTTCCTAAGCTTAGCTAAATATGTTATATTTGGCTTAACTGCTATAATCTCGAGTACTTTATACCCCAATTTGTGTTTTGCCAATTTTGATATTTCAGAGTTCGGGTCATTTATATTTCCAAAAACAATAGCATCGGCTGGGCAAGCCTCTTGACATGCGGTTTTTAGTCCCACGCCCAAGAATTTCTCACCGCGTTTGGTGGCTTCCTGCCTTCCTTCCATCAAGCGTTGTATGCAGAAAGTGCATTTTTCCATAACGCCTCGCGAGCGAACAGTAACTTCAGGATTGTGCATCAGTTCCAGCGAGTCTTGCTCGTAGAATCCATCTGCCACCCAATTTCGGAAGTTAAAGAAATTAAACCTCCGTACTTTGTAGGGACAATTATTTGCACAATACCGCGTTCCGACGCAGCGGTTGTAAGTCATTTGGTTAAGTCCGTCGATGCTGTGAGTTGTGGCGGCTACCGGGCAAACGTTTTCGCACGGCGCCATGTCGCAATGCTGGCAAAGCATAGGCATTGAGCTAACTATAGGCACTTCACTCGTACCGCTGTAATATCTGTCTATTCTCACCCAGTGCATTTCCCGCCCATGCCCGCACTCTTCCTTACCTACGACAGGCACATTATTTTCGACATTGCACGAAGCTACGCAATTTGAGCAGGCGACGCATTTATTTAAATCTATCGCCATAGCCCATTTGACTTCGCCGTAATCATGCGGCGGATTTACGCTATGCTCGTCTATTTCCTTCTCGGTCATTTCTCGCTGTTGTTGGATGAAACCGGGATTTTTTACAAATTGCGCCAAAGTGCCATCTTGCACGATGTGGCGTATCCTGTGGAAATCCTTTACGAATTCATCTTCCAATTTATGATGCTCTTGCGTTGAGAATAATTTATACTTTTCGTTTAATTTTTTTATATTAGCATTTGTTAAAATTAGCGGACTAATATCATCGTTTTTCGTCATTAATTTGACAGCATTAAAACCGACATCCGTGCCGATGGTTCCAGCTTTCTTGCGTCCAAATCCCAGCTCGATTGCAATTACATCCTCTTGCATTCCGGGCTGCCAAATAATCGGCAATTTCAATTTGCGATTTCCTATCGAAACTTCAATCATGTCGCTATTGAAATCTTTGTAATCCAAGCCTAATTTATCAGCTGTTGCCGGAGCAATCATTGCGTAATTATCCCACACCGCTTTTGTTACCGGATGTGGTATCTCCTGCAGCCAGCCGTTATTGGCATAACGCCCATCCTTTAAGAAATAATTATTCGTTAGCAAAACGGTAATTCCCTTAGGTGGATTCTCGAGATTGGGCAGTTTGGGAATTAATAAGCTATTTTCAACATTAATTTTCGCGATTTCCGCCTTTGCAGGAATTTCAGCAAATCCATCATGCAGGCAGGCAAACCACAATTTCTCCGAATCATCGCCTGCCGAGAGCATTGGCAGAATATTTGTTGCCCAATATTTTTTCAAATAATCATGATAAATATCATAGCTATACGCTTTTGGATTGCCACTAAGCCAAGACAAAAGCACAGCTTCGATTTGCCGAGTATCGTAAAGCGGCTCTATAACAGGCTGAACCAACGACACAACGCCAGCTCTATCCTGATAATCGCCCCAAGATTCAAACGGATGATTCACTGGCAATACATATTCGCAAAGCTCAGAGGTTTCGCTCTCTTTTTCTACAAAAGCAATCTTAGTCTTAACTTTTTTTAGTGCCGAGACAAAGCCAAAATCATCTGCTAAAATATAAGCCGGGTTTGCGTCCAAAACAATTGCTGTACCGACTTTGCCCTCGTTCATCTCTTTAATTATCTGTTTTAATCGATGTGGATTATTGCCCTCAAAGAATGATACTTTCGAATTGGAATAATCATATAACTCTGCTGCGCCTATAATCTGGTTAATTAAATTAACCAGATTATGAGTATAAAACGGCAAGGCGTCGCCGGCATAAACTATTGCTCTGCCAGGATTATTCAGCAAATCATTGAGTAGAAGATTTAATACTTTTCTGTCCAAGTTATATAGCTTCGCTACTGAATCCAAAGAATAATTTCCAATGGAAGAGTATCCCATCGGCGCAACTTTTTCAACTAATTCATTATATATCGCAGCTAATACCTCAAAAGAATTTAAAGGATTGAGCTTCATGCGATAGTCGGCGTTAGTGCCAGTCAACGACATAGTAGATTCTATTGCATACAGCCGATTGAAATTTTTAGCGTCGTCCACGTTTCGTCCATTGGCATATCCTCTGATTTGCTCAATCGGCCTGCCCTCGTGTCCTAAAATATCGGCTTCAAACGCTACTATTATTTTCGCTTTGTCCCACGAAATTGCGAGAACCGCTGTATTGCCGTAGCAATTTCTCCAGCTAACTTCCCGATTTTTATCACTAACAAGACTTATCGGGAAAATCTCGACATTGCCCCCCGCGAGCTTTATTTCTTCAAGCAATTTAGCAAAAGTCGGCGAATGAATTTCATTGCAGAAAATCGCTGTTTTTGTGTTTGAATTTTTTGCTGATGCTAATTGAGAAACAATTTCTTCATCAACTTTTTGCCAAGATATTTTTTTTCCGTTTTTTTGTGGCGATTTCAGCCGTTCGGGATCATACAAATCAAGTACTGCTGAATGCGCTTGCACGCTGGCTTTGCCTTTAGCAATAGGATGAATGTCGTTGCCGACAACGCCAAGCGGTCTTCCCTCTCGCGTTTTAATCAAAATGGCGGAGCCGTCGCGATATGTCGAAGCATAATAATTAGCCGCGCCATAAGTAATAATTTCAGGCTTTTTATTGTACGATATAATTTTCCCTTTGTCGCGATAATCTGTGCAAGCAGTAGCGGCAAGTGCAGTCGAAGCGCCAACCAGAGCAAGAAATTTACGCCGATTGATAGGCGACATCTTGCTCAAATCTGGCATTTCAAGAGCTTGCTCACTGAATTCATCAGTTTTTTGAATTTGCGGAACTATTTTTTCTTCGTCAAAATTAGTAAATTTATCTGTCATTATCTTTTTGCTCCTTTGTTTCTCGCTACCGCTTTCGGATTTATCTTTACATTAATCTTTGAAGTATTAATCGTGGATAATCCATCAGATTTTGATGTCTTTGACCAAAGACTTTTCAGCGGAACTAAGTTCAATAGAACTAATCCTATCGAGCCTATTCCGGCAGATTTAACAAAATATCTTCTTTTGTCATTTTTTTCCATATCTCCCTCCTATCTATGGCAAGCATTGCAATGAGTGGGACCCTTGTTAATTGTATTTTTCAGCTCAGGCAATCTTTCGTGCGCATTTCTGTGGCACGACAAGCAATTACCCATCGTAAAGGAATTCACTTGCGAAATGACATCCATGCTCGGGACGTCTCCATGGCAATGAGCGCAGTCTATATTTTTATTCACGTGCGCCGAGTGATTGAAATATGCAAATCGCGGCACCTCGTGTATTCGCTTCCACGGTATAGGCTTTCCTTCATTAAAGTATTTCGTTAGTTTGATAATCTCAGGCT
>JBBRJR010000029.1:0-15149 GCA_038218865.1 Kapaibacterium sp. (SeqCode)
CCTCGCTTTGCCATAGCTTGTTCAATTCAATTGCTTGAAACTGTAGGGAAATTTGCAAAAGATAACGACTTTTTTATTCAAACACATCTTGCCGAAAATAATGAAGAATGTAAGCTAAGTTGCGAAATGTTCGGCGTCGAAAGCTATGCAGAAATATACGAAAAATACGGATTATTTACTTCCAAATCGATTTTTGCTCATTCAATATATCTTTCGGATAAAGATATGGAGATATTTAAAAATAACGATTCGATAATAGCTCACTGCCCTAATTCTAACCGATTTTTATCAAGCGGAATAATGCCGCTCAGCAAATATCTGGCAAATAGCATGAAGGTTGGTTTGGGAACAGACGTAGCAGCAGGCTTTTCGCTTTCCATGCTAAACGAAGCTCGAGAAGCAGTTGAATCTTCCAAGATGTTAGATGTTTTTGGGCGGGATACTGTGAGTTTTCCTCCTCAAAACCCTGCCACTGCACTGGCTCTCGCTACAATTAAGCCGGCTGAATATTTGGGAATAAGCGATGAGGTCGGCAATTTCGTTGTTGGCAAGCAAGCTGATTTCGCCATCTTTGATTTACCCAAATATATTGATTACAGCATTCTCCGCCCGCAAGATTATATTTCTCTGGCATTATACAATATTGATAACTACAACGCTGACGCGGTGTTTATCGATGGCAAGCAAATTAATATATAATAATCTGACTTTCAAAACGTTAATTTTTATTTAATAAAATATGGATATAGTAATGGAATCAACTATTTTAGATAAAGTAAACTCACAAAATTTCCCTCTCGTGGATATTATCGATTACTCGACAGACTCAATCGTTAGCAAAACGATAGCAAAAAATAACGGCGGAAGCGCAATTGTCTTTTCATTTGATATGGGGCAAGGGCTTACCGAACACAACTCCCCCGTCGATGCACTTATATATTTAATCGAAGGAGAAGGCACAATCACAGTTAACGGCAAAGTTAGCGAAATGCAAGCTGGCGAAATTATAGCTATGCCGGCAAACAGCCCGCACTCGGTCAAAGCTACCAAAAAGATGAAAATGATGCTGATAATGCTGAAAATTTAGGAATACGATTTACTCATGGGGCTGCCTCATAAGTCATTAATTCGAGAAATATGGTCAGACAAAAATGTCCGACCCACCTATATTTAAAGTAGTTAGTAGGACAGACTTTCTTGTCTGTCATTAATTTTGGACTTATGAGACAGCCCCGGGTGAATATGTTCTTTAAACCGCTTCGCTTTTTTTTAATGAACAAAGAAGAAAAAAGCGTTAAGAATTATTTTATCAATTTATAGTTTTGTGGTATCATAAATGGGATACAGTTTTCTATAAGTTTAATAAAACTTATAAGTAAAGAAAATATTTCAATATTCTATTCATTTATAAAACAATAATCAATCACATAAGATTTATTCTCAATTGTTTGTAGTAATTTAAGAACTCCATTATTAATACTGATTATTATGCTATCAGGCGGAATTATAATATCAATTTCATACTTTTTGGCATTTACATTCACACTCATCTTATGAATAAATAAATCTAAGTCGTTGTTTTCATTTCGGTTATGATAAACTATATAGATGTTATCCTTGGCATTGTCATAAAATATTGCATGGTTATAACTTCTGGACGAGATTTTATATCTTAAATTTTTAATTAACTCAATATCTGTCTCATCTGAAACACCTTTAAAACAATCCCTCCATTTGTGCCTAAATTTAGTGGTATCGAAATTAATTTTTATACTTTTCTTATTATTCGAATTAATATTATAAATATTTAGAGAGTCAGAAAAGTTTTGAATTTCGTAAATATTTGAATTATTATCAAAACAAAAATCAGACCCAACATAATTACTAAGATAGTAATCATTATAAGTATTAGCAAGAGTCCCAAACGACAAAGAATTTGAAGAATTACTCGAGTAAGAGCGAATAGTCGGTTCAGCCTCGCTCCTACCGGAATAGTTGTAAGTTTTTTGATTGATAAAAAATGTATTATCATTGTATTTATGGACATTAAAGAAAGGTAAAGTATTCTCATCCAATCTGGGTTCACACTTTAATGAAAATATAATTTTCTTTTCTTTAATATCAACTTCATGTATTGTATTAATACCGTTTTGACTTACGGTATAAATATAAGCTTCTTCATTTTTCAGATTGCCGTGTACCATAGTGTGGCGGTCTAAACCAAATTTATCTAAGCCCACATCAGCCAATAAATTAGCGTTGGAGTCTAATAAGTAAAGTGCATTGCCTTCTAAACTTGATACAACAATATTTTTAGAGATTAAATTTTCATGAGCCGAAAACGGCTGATTAATTAGGATTTGCTTGGCTTTTGAATTGTTTACTGGCTTTTTGTCTATCTCTTTTAAACCTATAGCTGAAAACAATTCGTTTTTTTTATGTTTTATTAATTCAACTGCATTTTGAATACTATCAATGTCAAAATACTTTGCACTGCCGGGTATGCCCATATAATAAATAACTCCAGAATTGTTTGTTATAAACATAAATGGGACTTCTTTTATTTTGAACAAATTTTTATATGCACCGGCAAAATCATGCACTGCATCATATTTCCAATCTATCTTATTTATATATTTATCAAGATAATTATCACTCGAAGCGATAAAAAAAAGAACTATCTGAGCGTTTGAATTTTTCATTATGTATTCGCTTACATTCTTCATACTTTCGATACAAGTAATGCAAGATAGTTCATCAACAAATATCAAAACTTTCAAATCATAATACTTCTTATCATATCGAGGCAACTGCTCTCCAATCTTATAATCAGTTGAAAATTCTACTCCTTGCTGTGTGAATAAATTAGTACAAGCGCAATAAAGTAAAATTATAGTTGCAAATAATGTTTTCATATAATTCTCGCTAATAATTGGAGGACGCTATGCTGCGCCCTCCTTGGTAATAAAAGTTAAAGCTTAGGAATAAAAACTTAAATATTTCCAATCTCATCTACAATTGTTTCTGGGATATCAACTGAAATCCCAATAAGGCTTGGAAATTCATCACAATGGAGTATTGTCAGAATAAATTCATCTCGAAAGATTCGAGTACCGGGGACATCTGATGAAATTATTTCATCTGAAATTACATTTTCATATTTAATTTCATCGATACCGATTGTTGCAATATAACCATAATCAACTTCTAAAATATCAATATATGATTTGTTTATAGTTTTGATTTTGCAGTCAGTTCCTCCACTAAAAGGGCATGGAAAAGTTACATCTCCATTCCACCATCTGGTACCTTGTCCCTTTGGTACTTTCTCAAATATTTTTGCAGTTGCAGCATAAGACATATTATAACTTATAAAGCAAAAAAGTATTGTTAATATAAAAATAAGCTTTTTCATCAATATGCTCCATTTGGTATAAATATATTTAAATCTCCGTTTTCATCAACAACAGATCCATCAATCATTACACTTATGCCATTTAGTTCCGGATATTGATTGCATTCGTAAATATGGAAATCAAATCCTTCCAAAAATTTAAAACCAGCAGGTTTTGAATATCCCATTTGATTGGTATCAACGTTCTCATACAAGATATCTTTCAACCGAATTTTTATATGAAAACCTCCGGCGAGAGGTAATGTTTCCACATCTCCATCGTCATAAGTAACATAAACTTTACAGTTTTTAACATCGCTAGCAAAGCACATAGTAAAACCATTATCGCACCATTCGTAAGAACTTCCAGTACCAGCTTCAACTAGATGGTATTCATATTTAATTGCAGTTCTTGCAAATAACGAGGATGAAGACAATATTAATAAAAGCGAGACTAATGTAACACTTTTAAGCAAAATATGGATTATGCTTATATTCTTTTTCATGTTATTTTCCTTTAAATAATTTTTCAAAAAGTTTTTTTTAATAAGGCAATAAATATCTCTTTGAAATCTAATTAATTTTGCATATATTTGTTTGCTAAGCAATTTGCAAAATAGATTAGTTTCAAAATTAATCCGCTTTGGGAATTATCCTAAGGTCAGTGTCCCCAGATGCTGACCTTTTATTTTGCAATCATATATTTGCTTCTCCTGTATTTTGATTCGTTAGTAGTTTATGGATTCTTCTAATCGCAAATTAATAATATTATTTTTATTCTGCAAGCGTTTTTTTTAATAAAAATAGATATTCATAATTCTCGGTTATATATATATATATATATATATATAAAGACTTACGGCGTTTTGATGAGAAAAGATTAAGGTAGGT
Source organism: Kapaibacterium sp. (SeqCode) (assembly GCA_038218865.1). Taxonomy (GTDB): domain Bacteria; phylum Bacteroidota; class Ignavibacteria; order Kapaibacteriales; family UBA2268; genus JBBRJR01. Next base: position 4,286 of record JBBRJR010000029.1, read on the forward strand.
GTAATTATTCAGTTGGCGGTGGAAATGGTTTCTTATATCGCTTAGGGATTATTTTCTGGCGACTATGAGATTACATCCCTTTTTTCGGTTCAGAATATTGGGCGAACCGCCGTTCGCCCCTCGAGCCCGAATCACAATGCCTTCTTTCTGACAACTTGCGCCTGACTTCTGCCACCTGATTGCATTTTATACAAGCAAGGACACGGCGTGCCGTGTCCCTACGATAAGAAAAACTATGTTATAATGTCATTATAGCTGTATTTTTTGCCTTTTACTGAAAACTGGAAACCGGAAAACCTATTACCTTATTAATGTATCAGCACGGTCGGGACTAAGGGATACTATTGTGATTTTTGCACCGGTCGAGTCCTCAATTAATTTGAAATAATCAAGTGTTTCTTGTGGCAGATTATCCCAATTCTTAATGCCGTTCAAATGTTTTTTCCAGCCTTTCATTGTAATGTATTCGCATTCCATATTTTCGAGCGTATGCAAATCGACGGGGAAGGATTTTAGCGACTTCCCGCCGTATTTATAATTTACGCAAACTTTTATCTCATCAAAATCATCTAAGACGTCCAGCTTTGTGAGCGCTATGTCTTGTATGCCGTTAATCATTACTGAATAGCGAAGTGCGACTAAATCCAGCCAGCCGCAGCGGCGCGGACGCCCCGTGGTAGCGCCAAATTCCGATCCGATTTTTCGCAGTCTCTCGCCAGTTTCATCATTTAATTCAGTCGGGAAAGGTCCATTGCCTACTCGCGTGGTGTATGCTTTTACTATACCGATGACGCTCGAAATAGCAGTCGGCGGTATGCCAAGCCCAGTACAAGCGCCGCCCGATGTTGGGTTTGAGCTCGTAACGAACGGATAGGTGCCATGATCCAAATCCAGCAAGGCTCCCTGCGCGCCTTCGGCAATTATTTTTTTGCCTTCGCTGATTGCGTTGTTCAAAAGCAGAGTGGTATCTGTTATAAATTCATCGATTTCATTGTCAAATGAGAGATATTCTTCAATTAGTTCGTCGATGTCTATTAAGTCGAAGCCGTAAACCTTGTGAAGTAAATTATATTTCTCAGAAATATTTGTCCGCAATTTCTCTTCAAAGCGTGTTTTGTCGAGCAAATCGACAATGCGAATGCCAGTTCGCGTAGCTTTATCAAAGTACGAAGGACCAATGCCTCTACCAGTTGTGCCGATAGCATTGCTTTTAGCATCTTTTTCCCTTACTTGGTCCAGTAATTTATGGTAAGGCATAATCAGGTGAGCTTTATGACTTATAAAGAGTCTGCCACGAACTTTAATTCCGTGCGATTCCAACATTTTTATTTCATTCATCAAAGCAACGGGATCGATAACGACGCCATTGCCAATAACGCAAAGGCAATCCGGGTGCATTATGCCGGACGGGATAAGATGCAGCACGTATTGCTTTTTACCGATAACAATAGTGTGTCCAGCGTTAGCGCCGCCTTGGTATCGGGCAACGATATCGGCGTCACGACTGATTAAATCAACAATTTTCCCTTTTCCTTCATCGCCCCATTGCGAGCCGACAACTATAGTAACACTCATCAGAAATTTCCAATATTTATAAATTCTCTAAATAGGCAAATTCCCAACGGAAAAGTTTGTTATTTATTGTTTTTTAAAATATTTATTCTTTACTATGTTTTCATTTTTTCACACATTTTCACCCAAATATTAAGGCATAAGTAAAAAATAAACATAAATTTAGTTAAAATCAAAAATATTCTTTTATTACTTGAAAAAAATTACTTATATTTGAAATCTTATATGTTAAAAATAACATAATATTTAAAAATTGTTGAATTATATGTAATTGGGTGCGACAAATGTCAAACGTTGAAGAAGAAAACGATAACATTATCAAAGAAAAAATTGAAGAAACAACCGAAAATCAAGAAACTGAGACGGCTAAGCAAGAAGAATTGCGCAAAGCTGTTTTAGAAAGTCCTATAAACGCCCCTTTGGCGGAGATAGGTGCTATTGCTCCAATTGATGAGCAGACTATTGAGCCTGTTGTTTTAAATAATGAAGAGCCGGACAGCCCAAAAGCTGCTGAGCCAAATACACCCGAACAGATAGTTTCAACAGAGATTACCTCGACAGCAAACGAAGCCGAGCTCGATCCTCCGGCTGCCGCTCCTATGGTTTTGACAGAAATCACAGCTCCTCGCGAATCGGATGAAGAAAAAGCAGAAAGAGCTCGCATTGCGGCTGAAAATGAGGAAGAAAAAGCACGTATTGCCGCCGAAAATAAAAAGATGGCTGAAGAAAAGCAAAAACAATTTGATGAATCCTTTGCTAAGCTAAAAGCTGCTCGCGACTCAGATACACCTATTGAAGTATTGGTCAAAGATAGAATCAAAGGCGGATTACGCGTTATGTTTGACGACGTGCCGATATTTTTACCCGCTTCGCATTGCGGCTTGCGTCGCAATCCGACAGAAGAAGAATTAGCAGCAGTAATTGGCAAACATTTTAAAGTTTACATTCATGAACTTACAGAAGACGAAGACAATCGCAAAACTGTAATCGTCAGCCGCAAAAAAGCCATTACAGATGAGCTTTGGGCTACTATTAAAGTTGGTGATATAGTCGAAGGCACTGTTTCTTCTATCGCTACATTTGGTATCTTCCTTGATTTAGGCGGCATTGAAGGACTCGTCCATATCTCCCGCTTGTCGCAAGTTCACGTTGCCGATACCAAAACTATTGCCAAACGCGGCGACAAAATGAAAGCTGTTATCGTAGAAATTGATAAAGAAAAAAATAGAATCGCTCTTTCCCGCAAAGATTTGCAAGACTCCCCATGGAAAGGACTCGAAGAAAAATATCCTGCTGGAACAATTGTAAAGGGAGTAATCAGACGCTTTACAGATTTTGGTGTTTATATTGAAATTGAGCCGGGAGTTGATGGACTTTTGAGAATTGGTGAAATTTCATGGACAAGACGCATCAAGCATCCTTCAGAAGTTTTGACTTTAGGGCAAGAAATCGATGTCATTATCCTTGCTATGTCCGAAGAAAAAAATACGATGCATCTGTCTATCAAAAGAACTTCTGAAAATCCATGGCTTACTATAAAAGAAAAATATGAAGTTGGCAATACCTATAACGCCGTTGTCAAACAAGTTATGACTCAGGGCTGCGTTCTTACTATCGATAATGAAGTCGATGGTTTTATGCCACGCAGCAAAATGAGACAATTGCCTCGCGGCAAAAAAATCCCTTATCTAATTGGCGATACTATCGAAATTCTTATTTCTGATGTACTGCCCGAGCAAGAATCTGTCATAATCGAGCCAAAGCTTAATGAAGCAGAAATACTAGCTGCCGAGCAAGAAGAAAAAAGAGACGAACGTCCGCAAAGTCCGAAAAAGAATGACAATAAAGGCGCTGAGAACAAAGAAGAAAACTCCGGTTCCTTCTCATTCCAAGATTTGCTGAGCGAAAAAATGAAAGATAAATTATTCGGCAATGTGAATCAGTAACTAGTTGTCGATAATCGGTCGTCGGTTAAAGTAAGAAAAAAAAGGCTTCACTTTTTGAAAGTGAAGCCTTTTTTGTATTAAAAAACTGCCGAAACACCCTTATCTTCAACTCTTCATAACAATTGTCTCTATCGCTTCGGCTAATTTATTCAGCGGATGCGTCTCGTCCGCAATATTCAATTCAACTACAGAACGCACCATGCCCGCAACTACACATGTCAAAGGGTCTTGTACAATAATATAGCCACCTTTCTGATGCAGTTTTAAAAATGCGTCCCGCCCATCGTGCCCCATGCCAGTCATCATAACTCCAAGTATTTTATTGCCGAAAGCGGCGATAGCAGAATTCATCAGCACATTCACCGACGGCTTGAATAGCTCGTCTTTTGGCTCATTTGAAATAGATATTGTTCCTCGTTTAGTAACAGTCATTTGTAGCCCACCGGGTGCCAAGTATGCCGTGCCGGGTGCCAACCTATCACCGTCTTGAGCCTCTTTGACGTTCAATTTTGAATAAGAATTAAGCCTATCAGCAAGCGATTTAGTAAATATCGGCGGCATGTGTTGCACAATTAAAATCGGCACGGGAATATTCGCCGGCAACGCTTTAAAAAGCTCTAACAAAGCTACTGGTCCCCCTGTAGAAACACCGATAACGACGGCTTCTATATCTTTATTTTTTGCCCTTTTAGTTTCGTTAGCGAGCTTAATTTCTTCTTTTTTCACTCGGGATTTCTCGGCTAATATTTTTGCCATATCCGAATTTTTCATAGAATCAGCTTTCCCCTCGCTCCATTTACTGTTAGCTTGGCTTTCATCTTTTCGGGCAGGGGCAAAAACATTTGAACTTGGGGATTGAGATGGCTTCAAGCGAAAGTTACGAGATATATCTATTATCTTCTCAATTAATTCTTCTTTCATCGAAAACATTTCGCCGAACGCCGCCTTTTTCGTAAAGAAGTCCAACGCCCCCAGCGACAAGGCTTCAAGTGTAGCCGCTGCTCCCTCGCTTGTAAAAGCGCTTACCATCAAAACGGGCAAGGGATTTTCCTCCATAATGATTTTCAAAGCTTCCAGACCCGACATGACAGGCATTTCAATATCCATAGTTACAAAATCAGGCTTTAAAAGCCTTATCTGTTCAATAGCTTGCTTGCCGTTTGCGGCGGTGCCAACAACTTCTATCTTATCGCAAGAGATGATCTTCGAAAGCGTTGTCCGCATAAAGACTGAATCATCGACGACCAGTACCTTGATTTTATTCATTTAATAGTTCCTGACTAACTAAAGTCCTTGTAAGTTTTTTATTATGGCAATGCCAATCATTAGTATTTAATAGATTGCGAAAATGGCAATTAATCTATAACATTAAACAAAAAGCATACCGAATTCAAATATTAAAATTATAAAACAAAATTAAACAAAACAAGAAATATTGACACAAAATATATTCAAGATTGTAAAAACCAGATAAATTCCTTATTTTTGTAATCTTAATTATTATAATAGTTTAAATAGGATTGTGATGGCTGACGATAAAAAGATAATTTTTTCGATGGTTGGGTTGAGTAAAGTTTACCCACCTTCGAAACAAGTACTAAAAGATATATATCTTTCCTTTTTCTATGGCGCAAAAATCGGTATAATTGGTTTGAATGGATCTGGAAAATCGACTTTGCTGAAGATTATTGCGGGCGAAGATTCTTCATTTGACGGCGATGTCGTTTTCTCGCCGGGATATTCCGTCGGGCATTTGCCGCAAGATCCGGATTTGGATAACAATGCAACTGTTAAAGAGATTGTTATGGAAGGAGTGCAAGAAATTGCTGATTTGCTGAAAGAATATGAAGAAGTAAATCACCGCTTCGCCGAAGAAATGACTGACGAACAGATGGATAAGCTGATAAATCGGCAAGGAGTGCTGACTGATCTGCTCGATAAATATGACGCTTGGGAGCTTGACAACAAATTGGAGCGAGCTATGGACGCTTTGCGTTGTCCTCCGGCAGACGCTCTGGTAGCCAATCTTTCTGGAGGAGAGCGCCGTCGCGTGGCTCTTTGCCGCTTACTCTTGAAACAGCCTGACATCCTACTGCTCGATGAGCCAACGAACCACTTGGACGCCGAAAGCGTCAGTTGGCTCGAGCAACACCTGCAGCAATACAAAGGCACAGTCATTGCTATCACCCACGATAGATACTTTTTGGACAACGTCGCAGGCTGGATTTTAGAACTTGACCGTGGCGAAGGCATCCCTTGGAAAGGTAACTATACATCTTGGCTGGAGCAAAAAGCAAACCGCTTGGAGCTTGAAGGAAAATCAGAGTCCAAGAGAAAGAAAACTCTTGAACGCGAGCTCGAGTGGGTGCGTATGTCCCCAAAAGCTCGGCACGCAAAATCCAAAGCCCGCCTTGCTGCTTACGAATATTTGTTGAATCAAGACAGCCGCGAAAAAGAAGAAAAATTAGAACTTTTCATTCCGAACGGACCGCGCTTGGGCAATAACGTTATAGACGTACTCGGAGTCTCCAAAAGTTTTGGTGATAAATTGCTATTTGAAGACTTAACATTTAGCTTGCCACCAGCAGGCATCGTCGGAATTATCGGGCCCAACGGAGCTGGCAAAACAACGCTTTTCCGAATGATTATGGGCATTGAAAATCCGGACTCAGGCGAATTTAAAGTCGGCGAAACCGTGCAAACAGCCTACGTTGACCAATCTCACGTCGATATAGACCCCGAAAAAACAGTTTGGGAAGTCATTTCTGGCGGTGCCGATGACGTCTTCGTTGGCGGCAGAACAATCAACACCCGCGCATACGTTGCACGATTTAATTTTTCCGGCGCCGACCAACAAAAGAAATGCGGCTATCTCTCTGGTGGTGAAAGAAATAGATTGCACCTTGCTTTAACGCTCAAAAAGGAAGCTAACGTTCTTTTGCTTGATGAGCCGACGAATGACATCGACGTCAATACTTTGCGAGCTCTCGAAGAAGGCTTAGAAAACTTCGCAGGCTGTGCCGTCGTAATCACGCACGACCGCTGGTTTTTGGATAGAATTGCTACTCATATCCTTTCTTTCGAAGGCGATTCCCAAGTATATTATTTTGAAGGCTCTTACTCAGACTACATGGAAAACCGAAAAAAGCGCCTTGGCGAGGACACTCCCCATCGATTACGTTACAAAAAATTGGTAAAGTAAGGTTAAACCAGAGATTGGCTTTGCCTTCGAGACGAAAGTCCATCTGGTTAAAGCTGGAAGAGCTTCTTTCAAAACCCCGAAAGGAGTTAAATGTCTATAGCAAACGTGAAGTTCCACTTTTTTCTTTATTCATCCGATGACTTCAAGTCATCGGATGAATTGCGTTTCACCGGAAACTGGCAATTGCTAACTTGCGCCCAATGCTTGCTATCTGCTCAAACATTCTTGCATGTCCGCTTCTACCGTTGTTATTGGTGCGATTTGGAATGTGTCCACTAAGAAGTTCAATATATCCGGCTCGATGAATGCTGGCAAGGTCGGACCTAATTTGATGTTTTTTATGCCCAAATAAAGCAGGGTTAATAAAACGGCAACGGCTTTTTGCTCGTACCAAGAGATTATCATCGAAAGTGGCAAGCTGTTTACGTCTGTTCCGAATGCTTCGCTGAGAGCAATGGCTATTTTTATTGCCGAATAGGAGTCGTTGCACTGCCCTACGTCGAGCAAGCGTGGCAAACCGGCAACTTCGCCGAAGTCCAATTTATTGAAACGGAATTTGCCGCAAGCCAATGTCAATATCATTGTGTCTTGTGGGGTTTGTTGAGCAAATTCAGTGTAGTAATTTCTTCCGCTTTTAGCGCCGTCGCATCCACCAATCAAGAAGAAATGCTTGATTTTTCCTTCTTTTACGGCGTCGATGACTTTATCAGCTACACCTAAAACGGCGTTGTGCCCGAAGCCTGTTAAAATTCTCTTTTCTTCTGCATCTTCGATGAATCCCGGCTGACGCAAAGCTTCTTCGATAACGGGAGTGAAATCCATATTGCTGATGTGGTCAACGTCTGGCCAAGCCACCACGCCACTTGTGAAGATGCGTTTGAAGTACGAGTCTTTAGGCTTTTGAATGCAATTAGTTGTCATCAAGATAGCGCCCGGGAAGTCGTTGAATTCTTTTTGCTGGTCTTGCCAAGCTCCGCCGTAGTTTCCTGCTAAGTGAGGATATTTGTTTAATTCCGGATAACCGTGTGCGGGCAACATTTCGCCGTGAGTGTATATATTAATTCCTTTGCCTTCTGTTTGCTTCAAAAGCTCGAGCAAGTCCTTGAGGTCGTGTCCGGAAATAAGTATTGCTTTGCCTTTGATGGGAGTAATGCGAAATGAAGTAGGCGTTGGCGAGCCGAATATTTCGTTGTGTGCTTTGTCGAGTAATTCCATAGCTTTATAATTAATTTCGCCAGTTTTCATAGCGACGGGAACTAATTCGGCGATGGTATGCTCGTAGTTCAAAAAGTCCATGACTTCGATTATTTCGTCGAATATTACTTCATCTTTATAATTCAAAACGTACGCATGGTCTGCGTAAGCGGCGAGACCTTTCAATCCGTAAACGATTAATTGCTCTAAGCCGGTAACGCTTTTGCCGACTTCCTCCCAGCGTTTGTCGATGGAGATAGAATCCCCAAACTCAAACAATGCTTCATCATCGTCCACATATACAAATTTCTCTGCATGGCGTAGGCGTACCGTATCTTCGTTAATATGAGTGAAATGCTTTTGATAGTTTTCTTTTGCTTCGGCTATCATATCGCTTGCAGCTTTGATTATCATTTTTAGTCTTTCGGGGTCGAAATTCACATTGGTTACGGTTGTGAAAAGCCCTTCCATTATCATTCGTTTGTACTCTGGCTTGACATATTCAGTGCCGCGCATTTTGTTTGCATAGTAGGATAGTCCATGCAAAGCGAACATTAAAACATCTTGAAATACAGCGGTTTCATTGCTTTTGCCACAGATACCTACTGTGGTGTGGCATCCGCCTTTGCCTGTTTGTTCACATTGGAAACAATACATATTAAATACTCCTTTTGGGGGAAAATTGGAAAAGTTAATGTTAAAATTAGATTATTTTTTTTATATTTAAAAATTAATTTTTGAAAATAATAGTTGATTTCAGCAAATCGCCCGAAACACCTAATACGTGTTCCTCGATTGTTAAATTGCTTTTGCCAGAAGTGCGAGCAGCTTCAATTGTCATTTGGCTTAAACCGCCGCAACAAGGCACTTCTAACCGGACAACAGTTATTTTCGGAATATTGTTTTGCCCGAAAATAGCTGCCAGTTTGGCGACGTAAGGATCAGTTTTGTCCAATTTCGGACACGCCACAACGACGCTCCTGTTTTTTAGATATTCATCGTGTACATTAGCGCTGACAAGGGGTCCGCAAGTGGACATAATTATTAATTCTTTGTTGTTAAAATATGGAGCAGCCGGGGAAACCAAATGCAACTGAACGGGCCACTGCGTCAGTTCTGACGGATTTTTAGCCGCGCCGCCAGTTTCGTTGGAATGGGAAAGTGTCGCCATGTTCTCTTGTTTTTTTGTATTAATAGGGGCTAGTGGCAGTTCGATTTTTTCTGGGCGCTTAATTTCTCGAGCCATCGAACCCGGGCAACCTGAAAACGCTTTCGGCGGCTCTGGCTCGAATTCTGTTGTCAATCCTTTTTCTGCAAGAATATCCATCGCTTGATCGTAATATTCCATTGCGTTGTGGTCTTTCAAATGCTGCAAATGAGCTTTCAGTACGCTTTTTGGCTTTAAAAGCATAGATTCAATGACCAGCCTTTCGCTATAAGGCTCAGCTTCTCGTTCGATTACTTTTATAGCGCCCTCAGGACAATCTCCAATGCAGGCTCCTAAGCCATCGCAAAAAAGATCGCTGATGAGTCGGGCTTTGCCTTCGATAATCCTTAAAGCTCCTTCGTGGCAGCCCGGCACGCAAACGCCGCAGCCTGTGCATTTTTCTTCATCTATTTCTATTACACTTCTTATCATTTTTTATTACCATTTTCTAATCGGATAAATTTGTCTGTTATTCGTATATAAAACGAGTAATATTTAATGATATTGTAAAGTTTTATTTTATTTTTTTGGGTTGAAAAAATATTTATCAAACGTTAGAAGATAGGTAAAAAAATAAATACTATTCAATATCGACATTTTGATTATAAGTCTTTTGGCGAAACTATAAATTGTGAGCCAAATACTTTCAATGGTTATGAAGGTGGTGAACGAGATATGGAATCAAGATTTATCAACTACGGCGCACGGCTTTACGACACCAAGACGGGGCGTTTTTTGTCGGTGGATCGCAAACCCACTGTGTGGGTGTGGCAAGCCTTCCCGAGCCTAACGCCATATCAATATGCGTACAATTCGCCTATCTCCTACCACTATCCCACTGGGCTTGCTCCGCAGAAGGAGAATGGGGCGATATTTTTCCTTGCAAATCACCTAAATATTTGCTAAATTTGGGGAAATATTAATAAGGAGTTTTCATGTTTGAATTTGGATATGTTAATAATAAGATTGGCGAAAAAGTTGCTGTGATTTTGCCAATTGACGAGTATGAGAGAATGAATGAAATTCTTGAAGAATATGAAGATATTCAGTTGTATCGGCAAGCAAAAAACGAATTATCTGATACAGTTTCTTTTGACGAAGCTTTCAAAGAAATTGAGAAATCTTAAATGAAATACCAAATATTATTTGAAAGGAAAGCTGTAAAGCAACTAACAGGTATTAGTCAAGTAGATGTTTCAAAAATAAAAGAAAATATTCGACTTCTTGGCGAGAATCCCAGACCAAGTGGATATATTAAGCTAAAAGGCGAAGAAGCGTATAGAATCAGAATTGGTGTCTATCGTGTAATTTATGAAATCATCGACAATCTATTGATTGTAAAAATAATTGCTGTTGCTCATAGAAAAGAAGTATATAAATAATCAACAATTATACCCTTTGTGGCAAGCCTTCCCCAGCCTGACGCCATATCAGTATGCTTTTAATTCCGCCTTGTCTTATAAAGACCCTACGGGGCTTGCTCCGCAGAAAGAGAAGGGGACGTTTTTTTTCTTGCAAATTATCTAAATATTTGCTAAATTTGGGGAAATAAATATAGGGAAATAATATATGAGACAAGTAATAATCTCCCGTGGAGAAGATGGATATTGGGTTTCCGAATGCCCGTCCTTACCCGGGTGCATATCGCAAGGCACAAACAAAAGCGAAGCTCTAATGAATATCCGTGAAGCAATTGAGCTCTACATTGAAACACTTGACGAAGATGGCATCGCTATTCCCGAA
>JBBRJR010000030.1:0-15131 GCA_038218865.1 Kapaibacterium sp. (SeqCode)
CAAGGGGCTTGTTATGCTCAAGCATAATAGTATGCTCGTCGCGTTGGTCTTTATCGGTAAATTTATCGAAAGCGCCGTCATTGAAAATAACGCAGTTAGCATAAATTTCAACAAATGACATTCCTTTGTGTGCTGCTGCTCTCTCGAAAAGATATTGCAGCATTTTTGGATCTTTGTCGTAACCGCGAGCCACAAAAGTAGCGCCAGCGCCCAAAGCTAAGGTAGTTGGATTAAAAGGATCGTCCAACACTCCAAAAGGAGACGTTTTAGTTTTTTGTCCGAGTTGTGAAGTAGGCGAATATTGTCCTTTAGTCAAACTATAAACTTCATTGTTGAACATAAGTACGTTTAAATTAACATTCCTACGGCAAGCGTGAATCAGGTGATTCCCACCGATGCTCATGCAATCGCCGTCGCCTGTAGCAACCCAAATGGACAAATCAGGTCTGCTGATTTTCAATCCAGTAGCGATAGCCAAAGCGCGTCCGTGAATGGAATGGAAGCCATATATATTCATGTAATAAGGAAAACGACTCGAGCAGCCAATTCCGGAAACGAATACAATCTTTTCTTTGGGGATGCCTAAGCCGGGCATAATTCTTTGCACTTGCGAAAGAATAGAATAGCCGCCACAGCCAGCGCACCAACGCACGTCAATACCGACTTTGAAGTCCTTTGGGGTCAGCTCGATTGGATTGTCATAGCGTTTTACGATAATATCTTGCAATATATTTGTCATAATTATTTTCCTCCTTTTTGGTCGAGTAATTTGACGAGTTGATCTTCAATTTCAAAAGCTTTAAATGGCAAGCCTTGTATTTTATTTATACGCAAAATTCTACGGATAAATTTACTTTGCAGCATATCTGCGAGCTGCCCATTATTTAGTTCAGGTACGACGATTCTATCGAATTTGTCCATAATTTCACCTAAATTCTTTGGCAGCGGATTGATGTATTTCAAGTGTGTATAGGACAATTTGTATCCTTTGAGTTTCAAATCATCGAAAGCCGTTTTGATAGCTCCATAAGGGCTTCCCCAACCAATGACAAGTAAATCGCCACTTTGTTCGCCTTCTACGTGTGCCAGTGGGATGTCGTTCTCGATTTGATCGATTTTTCTTTTGCGTAAATCAACCATGTGTTGGTGGTTAGCTGGGTCTTGACTTACCAATCCAGAACCATCTTCTTTTTCTAATCCGCCAATGCGATGCTCCAAGCCTGGCGTACCAGGTACTGCCCACATACGCGCCAAAGTTTCGGGATTGCGTTTGTATGGTTGGAACTCTTCGGGATCAGTAGCAAAAGTAACCGGAATATTAGGCAAATCATTTAAATCAGGTATTCGCCAAGGCTCTGTGCCTTGAGCCATATAGCCATCAGTTAGTAAAATAACAGGTGTCATATATTTCAAAGCAATACGAGCAGCTTCTATGGTCATATTAAAACAATCAGCGGCACCGCTGGCAGCGATTACTGGCAGTGGAGCTTCGCCGTGGCGTCCGAAAACTGCAATATTCAAATCAGATTGTTCAGGCTTTGTAGGCATGCCAGTGCTGGGGCCGCCACGTTGGACGTTAATAATGACAAGCGGCAATTCCAAAATTACAGCCAAGCCCATAGCCTCAACTTTCAGTGAAAGTCCTGGACCGGAAGTGGTTGTAACAGCCAAAAATCCGCCATAAGCGGCGCCGATTGAGCTGCAAATACCTGCGATTTCATCTTCGGCTTGAAGAACTTTTACGCCGTATTGTTTGTAGCCCGAAATAAAGTGCAAGATTTCCGTTGCGGGCGTTATCGGATACGATCCTAAAAACAAAGGAAGTTTAGCTTTGCGCGATGCAGCAACTAATCCAAGTGCGCAAGCCTCATTTCCAGTAATATTGCGATATGTACCTTTGGGCAAGTTAGCGCCTTTTACAATGTATTGTACTATCATCTCTTGGCGAGTGGCACCGTAATCATAGCCTGCTCGCAAAGCTCGTAAATTTCCTTCCAATATATCTGGCTTTTTACCGAATTTTTCGGAAAGCCACTTCGCAGTAGGCTCGATTGGACGGCTGAAAAGCCAATATGTCAAGCCAAGAGCAAATAAATTCTTTGTTCGTTCGACATATTTTGGAGCTAACTTCATGTCCTCCATTTCTCGTTTTACAAGTTCAGTAATATCAATTTTCAGAACCTGATATTTTTTTAAAGTGTCATCTTCTAAAGGATTTGTTTCGTATTTAGCAAGTTTCAAATTTTTCTCACCAAATCCTGCTTTATTTGCTATAATAATTCCGTTTGCACGGACATTCTGCAAATTTACTTTCAGCGAGGAAGCATTCATAGCAACGAGAACATCAATTTTATCCCCGATTGTATTGACTTTCTTCGAGCCAAAGTGAATTTGATAAGCGCTCACTCCATAAAGCGTGCCTTCGGGGGCGCGTATTTCAGAGGGATAGTCCGGGAATGTATTAACGCTGTTGCCGATAATTCCGGATGTGTTCGAGAATTGCGTTCCCGAAAGCTGCATTCCATCGCCGGAGTCTCCGGCGAAGCGAATTGTTACCGTTTCGCGGTATTCAACTTGTTTTGACATTTCTTATTCTAACTGTTTTGTTTATAAAAAAATATATTCAAAATATTATTTCATTGATATTGTTAATTCAAATTCGTAATTTATATTTTCATATTATTAAAATACTTATTTTGTTTTAACGACATACCGATATGAAAATTAAGAAACTATATTGGATTTACAAAGAAAAATAGTAAAAATAAGTTATAATTTAACAATAAATTAATTTTATAGTGGGTTTTTCATGCCAAATATATTTATAACAGGAGCCGGCCGACGAATCGGCAAACATTTAGCTCTTGATTTCGCAAAAAAAGGCTGGTGCGTAGCGATACATTATTTTCATTCGCAAGAGGAAGCTGAAGACACTAAATATGAAATCTTCTCAAGTGGCGGCAAAGCAATAACAATTATAGCTGACGCCCGTAAGCCTCGTGAAATCGCAGCTTCGGTCAATTATGCTTTTGAGAAATTTGGGCAAATTGACGTCCTCGTTAATAACGCAGGCATTTTTCCCGACCGTAAGTCTTTGATTGATTTAGAAGAAGAAATGTGGGACGAGACTATGGACATAAATTTGAAAGCTGCTTATCTTTTTTCTCGCTATTACGCAAAAAACGTCAAAGAAACTGGAAGAATCATAAATATTGCCTCTTTGGGCGCTTATGAGATTTTTAAAGAAAGAATACCTTATAACGTTTCAAAAGCTGGATTGGTACAGCTAACAAAAGCATTGGCTCGGGATTTGGCACCCAAAATATCGGTCAATTGCGTTGCCCCGGGCGTTATTGATTTTGGAGACGATGCTTCAAGCGAAAAAATAACTTTTTCAGCTGATAGAATTCCAATGAAAAGATTTGGTAATTCTGACGACATGTTCGACGCAGTTAAATTTTTCGCCGAAGCAAGCCAATACATTACTGGACAAACTATTTTGGTCGATGGAGGTTTTCAATTAGTATAATTATTTTAATGTCTGTAATTTAATCACAAACATTAAACAACGATAGTCGTCGTTTTATTTTCAATTTAACAAATCAAGTATTTTAAGGCAAAGTTAATGAAAAACAAAGCAAATATGGATGATCCGCAGTCTCCGAAAATTAAATCGAGAGTACAGAAAGCATATGACAACACGGAGTTTATTCACAGCTCTGATGGAAGAACCCTACGCATTCTGTCGGAATACCTCTATCCGGACCAGTACTTTAAGCATTACCATATAAACAACACAATTGTCTTTTATGGTTCGGCTCGCACGCTTCCTCTTGATAAATTCGATTCTGAACTTACACGTCTTAACAATTTGCTCGCTGACTCACCCAAAAAAGACAGTAAAAAAATACAAACTCAAATCGATGAACATAAAAAATTAGAATTCACTGCTAAAATTTACGGCGAGGCAGTCGAATTAGCCGAAATGATGGCAAAATGGTCAATGAACTTTCCCAAAGATCAGCGGTTTTACATTTGCACAGGCGGCGGTCCCGGCATGATGGAAGCGGCTAATCGCGGGGCTTTTCAAGCTAATCAGCCCTCTATCGGATTGAACATCAGCTTGCCGTTCGAGCAAGAACCGAATATGTATATTTCTGATGAATTAAATTTTGAGTTTCACTACTTCTTTATGCGTAAATTTTGGTTTGCATATATGGCAAAAGCAATGGTTGCCTTACCGGGCGGCTTCGGTACGTTTGACGAACTTTTCGAAATTTTGACTTTAAAGCAAACTCTTAAATTAACCAGACCTTTGCCTATTATTCTTTATTCTGAAGAATTTTGGAGGAATGCAATTAATTTAGACTATCTCTACGAAAATCGAATGATTAAAAAAGAGGATTTAGACTTGTTTTATTATGCAAATTCACCTAAAGAAGCATTTGATATTTTGACGCGGGAATTGACAAAAATACATAATTTGGAATTTGATAAATAAGCATCTTTTAGATGAAATTATTTCTTGTAAGATAAAATTTATTAAGAGTCTGTTGAATTACTAATCATTGCTATTTTGTCATTCTGGAGAAGACGCAATGTTGCGGAGAAATGAAAATATAGGTTTGAATAAACAATGTTACGGCAATTTCATTGACCTCTGCTGCAGAAGGCTGTCTCATAAGTAAAAAAACATACGTTTATGATAGGCACATAAGTTGAAATTATGTTTTACTTTAAATAATTGTAAGGTCAAACGCAAAATATTAACTTATGAGACAGCCTCTCGAGGAGAGGTCAATGTTGATGGAATTAAAAACTACGATTATTAGTAAATCATAAGACTCTCACACATTTTGATAAGTGTCAATATCCACAGTGAATTTGACTTTAGCGAATTTTTTTTTGTTGTAATTTTCAACTGCTTTTTTTATTGCTGAGCGAATGTGATTACCATTCTGGTCGAATTCTTTTATGTCCTTGATAATTATCAGTCTGCGGTAGCGTCCTCTAATTTTGGAAATTGTAGGCAGAACAGGACCCAAAACTATATATTTTTCACTCCTTGGAAAGCCGAAAATAAAGTGCTTGACAGCTGTCGTTAATTGATTGTCATCTTCGGACGTAAATTCTATCATGCAAAAACGCGAATATGGTGGATAAAGAGCGTTTTTTCTATAAATAATCTCTTTATGATAAAAACCAATATAATCATCTTCCAAAGCATGGATTATCGCCGGATTATTCGGATGTGCAGTTTGAATCAGCACTTCCCCACTCTTGGACGAGCTGCGTCCGGCGCGTCCTGAGACTTGCAAAAGCAATTGCAGTGTTCGCTCGCCAGCTCTAAAGTCAGGCAAAAATAATTGAATATCGGCATTGACAACGCCAACTAACGTAACTCGCTCGAAATCAATTCCTTTAGCCACCATTTGCGTACCGAGTAAAATATCTGTTCTGCCTTCGGAAAATCTTTCGAGCATGGCTCTATGCGAGCCTTTCAGCTTCGTTGTGTCTAAATCCATGCGTTCAATTGAGGCATCAATTTCATTAGAAAGCAAAAATTCATTCAGCTCGTCTTCGATTCGTTGAGTGCCAGTGCCGACCTCGCTCATATTTGGATAGCCGCACCTTACGCAAAAGCGATGTGCTTTTGCTGTATATCCGCAATAATGGCAGCGTAATTGGTTACTCGTTTTGTGGTAAACCAACGTAACGCTGCAATTTTTGCAAGTCGGTACTTCTGCGCAATCGGGGCATTCCAAAAATGAGGCAAAACCCCGTCGGTTTTGAAATAATATTATCCCCTCGTGCTTTTCAATTCGGCTGATAATTTGATCTAACATTTCCTTAGAAAAAGTGCCGAGAATTTGCCCTGATTTTCCGGCAGAAATCGTATCTATCGCTTTGACCTGCGGCATTTTTGCGCCATCGGCACGACTTAATATTTGCAATAGCTCGTAGCGTTTTATTTGAGCATTGTAATAGCTCTCGAAAGACGGAGTAGCGGAACCCAAAACAACTACTGCGCTTTCAAAAGAAGCCCGAACTATCGCTGTATCGCGGGCATTATAGCGGGGATTCGGTGATTCCTGCTTGTAGGATGCCTCATGCTCTTCGTCCACAATAATAAGCCCCAAATTTTGAAGTGGCGCGAAAATAGCTGAACGGGCGCCAATAACTATTCTGGCTCTATTGCTGCGCGCTTTTCGCCATGCATCATATCGATCACCGTCTGACATACGGCTGTGTATTACCGCAATTTCTCCCGAGAATACCTTTTCAAACCTATCTATTAATTGCGGTGTAAGCGAAATTTCGGGGACAAGCAAAAGTGCAGTTTTCCCTTTTTTTAGACATTCGTGTATCGTTTGTATATAAACAAGGGTTTTGCCGCTGCCGGTTACTCCATGCAGCAAAAATGTTTTAAATTCTTCTTTATTCATTGCTGAAACAATTGCATTTGTAGCAATTGCTTGCTCATCAGTAAGTTTCAGCTCAAATTCATTCGTGCGGGCAAGTGAATTTACAGGTTTATTAAAATCATTTCTATCTACTTCTTCGAGTTCAATAGATATAACATTTAATTTTTTCAATGAATTAATCGTAGGAGCAGAGAAATAATTTAGAAGTTCTTTGTAAAGTACTTTACCTATGCCAGATTGGCTCATTTCATATAGCATTTCGAGTAATTTTAGCCGTTGCGGAGATTTTTTTTCGGCTTGCTTTAAAAGCTCCAAATACTTTTCATCGTCGGAAAAATATTGACTTTCGAAACGCACAGTTTTCATCTTTTTGGCTTTGACGCGTTTAGTTTCTACCTCTTTAAATTCGATGAGTCCAAATTCTTCTAATTTTGTTAGAAATTGCGAAACTGATGCGGTTCTAAGCTTTTTTTGCAATGTGCCAACAGAAACAGCCTTATTTTGATTTTTCAGAACATCAAAAAGTTCTTTTCTTTTCGGTGAATTCTTAAAAAAAGCCTCGAAAGCATCATTTTCTATATGTGGCAAAATGTTAGCTTTTATAATTGTTTTCGGGGACATACCTTGTGGCAGGGCTGCTTTCAGTGTTTCGCCTAACGAAGCCATGTAGTACTCGGCAATCCAACTGCATAGTTTAATTACAGACGCATCAAAAATAGGCTCATCGTCTATCAGCTCAGTTACTTCCTTTATAACATAGTCGCTTGAAGGATTTCCATCATAATCAACAATGACGCCCGTCAATGAACGATTGGCAAAAGAAACTAAAGCCCGCCTTCCTATCAAATTGCTCTCATTCTGGTAAGACTTTAACTGATAAGTAAATAGCTGGTCGATTGCTATCGGTAAAGCAATTTTTATATAAACATTTTTACTTTGCATAAAATTAATTAATGAGAAAATCGTAACATAATTATCGAAAATTAAGCAATTTTATTTTATATAACTTAATTTTAAAACTTAGCGGAGTCAGATGAAATCGATAAATTACACATTTAATTTATTGAACATTTTTAGGATAATGCAATGAGATTCATCAAATTAATTCAATTCTCATTTTTGTTTTTTGTAACTATAACAAGCGTTTCTTGCCAAACGAGCGACGACGACTCTCACTATTACGCCGAGGCGAAAAGTTCTGGAGAGTCCGCTGATGCGCTGATGAGCATTTCAAATTCACGGCAAAATGCTATCACTCGAGCTGTGGCAAAGTGTAGCCCTGCAATTGTCGGGATAAACGTTACGGAAGTGCGGCAGGTTGTTTACAACGATCCATTTGTTAATTCCCCATTTGGGAATGATCCATTTTTCCAGCAATTTCGTGGCATGTTTGGCGGCGGAAATCGCAAGCAGGAATACAAGGTACAAGGCTTAGGCTCGGGCTATATCATTTCACCTGACGGCTATATTCTTACTAATCATCACGTAGCCGGCAATGCTTCAAAAATCGTCATTACAATGACAAACGGTGAAAAACTGGACGCCGAGATAATCGGCTCTGATATGGTAAGTGACGTAGCGCTGCTAAAAATTGATGGCAAAAATTTGCCGTACATTAAGTTGGCAAATTCCGACGATGTCGTAGTTGGCGAGTGGGCAATTGCTTTCGGCAATCCTTTTGGGCTTTTCGATAGGAATTCCAAACCCACAGTAACTGTCGGAGTCGTATCTAACACACATATTAGTTTTATTCAAGCAGATCAGCCACAAAATCGCGTCTATAAGGAAATGATACAAACCGACGCAGCCATTAGTTCTGGTAATTCCGGTGGTCCTTTGGTGAATGCTTCAGGTGAGGTTATCGGCATGAATACGGTTATCTTTTCAACAGCTCAAAATCAATCTGGTGCGGGCAGCATTGGCATTGGATTTGCCATTCCCATAAATCGTGTTAAATTCATTGTAGATGAACTGAAAGCAAGAAAAACAATTGACAGAAATTATTCGACAGGCATGGTCATCAGGGATATTGACGAGAATATTGCCGCATATTTAAAAACAAAAAAAACAGAGGGCGCAGTTATTTTTTCAATCGAGAGGCGCTCACCTGCAGACGAAGCAGGAATTGAGCCCGGAGACATAATTTTAAAAGTCAACGGCGCTCCAATCCACGTCGCTGAAGATTACGAAGTACAAATCGGCGATTTAACTACCGGGCAAAAAGTTAAATTAGAACTTCTCCGTGGAGACGACATAATCAAAAAGACTATTACATTAGAACCAAAGAAGGAACGCTAAAAAGTGCCTGAAACAATGAATGAAACAATTACCAATCCATCTGTGCTATCAACAGTTGGATTGGTAAAAAAATATAAACAACGGACTGTTGTAAAAGGCAATACGCTTGATATTAAGCAAGGCGAAGTTGTAGGATTGTTGGGTCCCAACGGCGCCGGAAAAACCACTACTTTTTATATGATAGTAGGAATGATAAAGCCGAATGAAGGAAAAGTTTTTATTGATAAAAAAGATATTACTTCGAAAGCTATGTACCAGCGATCTCGGCTAGGAATTAGCTATTTGCCACAAGAGGCTTCTATTTTCAGAAAAATGACCGTCGAGAACAATATTCGTGCAATATTGCAGTTGCAAAAAATTTCGCGGGTACGCCGTAAGGAAAGGCTCGAAGAGTTGTTAGAAGATTTCAGGATAACGCATATAAGGAAAAGCAAAGGCTATACGCTGTCCGGTGGCGAGCGCCGCCGTTGTGAAATAGCCCGTACCTTAGCAGCTGACCCCAAATTCATATTGCTTGATGAGCCATTCGCAGGAATTGATCCAATAGCGGTAGAAGACATCATGCAAATTGTGATAAAACTGAAAAAACAAGGAATAGGCGTTTTGATAACTGACCACAATGTTCACGAAACCCTTTCGATTACCGATAGAGCATATATATTAATAGACGGTAATATATATATATCGGGCAGCGCTGAGCAAATTGCAGAGAATAAAGAAGTTAGACGTATGTACTTGGGCGAAACTTTTAAATTGGAAAGATATCAGGGATAATATATGAATTTATTTTCAATTCTCTTATTATTAATTTTTTTTAAGTCAAGTTTTTTTTGAACTTAAATCAAAATAATACATTAACTTTTTAGTCCAATAAACCGATATTAAGATAATAAAGATAAAATTTTATAAAAAAACATAGAAATCACAATATGAGCGAAAGTTCAATCCATCTCGATCCTGAAACTCTTGAAATGATAAATGCATTTGTATCGGAAGCAATTGACTCTCTCGATATGAACGAGCCTATAGTAGAACTCTTACGCGAAGAAGACAATTCAGAACACATCAATTCTATTTTCCGCGTATTTCATACCTTAAAAGGACTGTCCGGCTTTTTTGAAATGTATGTAATCAATAAAGTTACACATGAAGCTGAAACATTGCTCGACGTTATGAGAAAGCAAAACTCAAAGCAAACTGAGGAGTCGCTTACCGTTATTTATTCTGCTTTTGATTTTTTACGCGATTTACTGCAAAAAGTCAGCGTTAGCTTCACTGATAAGCAGTCAGAAGAAGAAGCTGAAGACATGATTTTGATTATAAAAGACGCTTTGCAAAAAATTCAAAACCCACAAGAAATTAGCGAACTCGATTTTTTAATTGATATGGAAAACGATGAAGATGTTTCACCAGAAGATTTTTTCATGCAAAACAGTTCTGATGAAATCAATAGTTCACAGAGCAAAAAAGTCGTCGATAATTATTCTAATAATGCCTCAGACCCAGATTTAACCGACGATGATAATCTTGAGTCTTATGTGTCTAATGATCTGATGGAACAGTATCTTTCGAGCGCTAACGAATTATTGGATTTAGCAGAAAATAATTTGCTTGTTTTAGAAGAAGACCCTAAAAACGCAGAACTTATCGGCAGTACTTTTGGAGCCATTCACAGCCTCAAAGGCAATTCCGGTTTTATGGGTGTTTCCGAAGTTGAAGAAATATCTATCGAGGTCGAGTCTATTTTAGACTCCGTTCGCAGTAAAGAGTTAGATATAGACACAACTATTATCAGTATTTTATTGAGTAATATTGAAACAATAAGAGATAGAATCTCTAAACTTCAGGGAAATCAAATTTCAAATTCAGTATTTTCCAATATTTCTGAACCTAAAAAAGTTCCTTCAGTCGAGATGTCTTTACATAAAGAAAATGCCAGTCTCGTTCTTAGTGATCATGAATGCAATAATTTGATCGAAGAAAATGAAGATTATCATGATGAATCAGCAGAAGAAACGGCGCCTCCTGAATTAAAAAAACCTGACAATGCAACCTCCACAGCTCAGGTAAAGAAAACCACTCCGCCGGCTGCTATGGCAAAAAAGGATATTCGGGTCGAAACGAGTAAAATTGACAAGCTATTTGATTTAGTCGGCGAACTGATAACAATTGAAACTATGGTTACACACAGCCCTGATTTGAATGGATTGCAACTGCCTAACTTTTTGAAATCTGCCAATATGCTGAATAAAATCACTCGCGAGCTTCAAGAAATAACTATGTCCGTCAGGATGATGCCGCTTATTAATTTATTCAATAAAATGAAAAGGTTAGTTCGTGACGTATCAATTAAAATGGAGAAAAAAGTAAATTTCGAGATATCGGGCGAAGAAACCGAAATGGACAAAAACGTTATCGATGAAATCGCAGATCCACTTGTTCACATATTAAGAAACGCTATAGACCACGGCGTCGAAACGCCAAAGGCAAGACTTGCAGCCGGCAAATCCGAAATGGGAACCGTTAGCCTTAAAGCCAGATATGAGGGCAATGAAATATTAATCATTGTCAAAGACGACGGCAAAGGCATTAACCGCGAAGCTATATTGAAAAAAGCCGAAGAGCGCGGATTGCTTACCCAATCTGCCGATAAAATGAGCGATAAGGAAGTATTCAGCTTGCTATTTGAACCGGGCTTTTCTACTGCTGAAAAGCTTACTGATATTTCTGGTCGTGGCGTTGGCATGGACGTAGTCAAAAAGAATATTGAAAAACTTCACGGCAGCGTGGATGTTATTAGTAAACAAGGTGAAGGATCTACTTTTACTTTGCGTATTCCACTTACTTTGGCTATAATGGAAGCTATGCTCATCCGTGTTGGCGAAGCTCGCTATGCACTTCCACTTTTAGCCATAGATGAGTCTTTTAGAGTGTTGCCTAATATGATTTCCAAAACAATGGACGGGCTCGAAGTCTGCAATTTACGCGACGACGTCCTGCCAGTCGTCAGGCTGCATGAATTATTTAACATTACACCTGATAACACCGAACTCGAAAAAGGCATTCTTATTATTATCGAATCACGCGAAAAGAAAATAGCTCTCTTCGTAGATGAAATTGTCGGGCAGCAACAAGCCGTTATCAAAGCTTTATCTGACTATATCGGTAAAGTGCAAGGTATAACCGGTTGTATGATTCTTGGCGATGGTGGAATCGGCTTGATTATTGATATCGAAAGTTTGATTGATCTTTCGGAAACTATTAACTAATTATTATTTATTTACCGGACTTTAATCGTGACACAAAATGATGAATTAATCGATGTCGATGACTTTGGAACAGAAGATTCCGAGAATACTATGCTTGATAGGTATCTCACTTTCAAGCTCGGTACTGAACAATATGCCTTCGAAATCAAATATGTAACCGAAATAATCGGTATCCAAAAAATTACACCCGTTCCTAATATCAAAGATTATATCAAAGGTATTATTAACCTTCGCGGGATAATTTATCCTGTCGTTTGCGTAAGGAACAGGTTTAACTTGCCAGTTGTCCCCTATAATGACAGAACTTGCATTGTTGTCGTCAATGTCAAGGAAAACGGCATCGGACTAATTGTCGACGAAGTTTCGGAAGTTTTGAAAATTTTACCCGAACAGATTTCGACACCTCCGCAAACCAATAAGGGCTCGCAAAGCAGATTCATAAGCGGCATAGGTAAATTAGCCAATAACATTGTCATAATCCTTGATATCAACAAACTTTTACACGACGACAATGAACTCGACAATGAATCAGATGTTTAGTTTTTTTTATTAACAATTATCAACAACCATCAAATTGAAAGAAATAAAAACGATACAATTCATCGAGATCACGAACGAAGAATTCAACCTTATACGTAATTTAATTTATAAAAACATAGGTATCAATCTCACCGAAGAGAAAAGAACTTTAGTCAACGGCAGGTTACAAAAGATTTTGAAGCGATTGCAGCTGAATTCTTTTAAACAATATTATGATTATATACTTAGCGATAAAACCGGTGAAGCAATCAGCGAATTAGCAAATACTATTTCCACTAACCATACATTTTTCGGCAGGGAAATCGACCATTTTAATTACTTTCTGGAGGTCGTACTTCCTGAGATAGAATCCAAAGCGAAATCTTCTAATTCAAGAGATATTCGCATTTGGAGTGCGGGTTGTTCCAGTGGCGAAGAGCCTTATACACTCGTTATGCTAATGATGGAATACTTCGGTAAAGACTATAGCAAATGGACTGCTGGGGTCTTGGCTACTGATATTTCTCTTGATGCACTTTCGAAAGCAAAACTTGCCATTTATCCTGACGAAAAAGTTAAACCAATGCCTGACCATCTCAGAAAAAAATATTTCAACAAGCTACCGAGCGGGGACTGGGAAATAATTGATTCTGTCAAACGTGAAGTTATCTTCAAAAGATTCAACTTGATGAACGACGTTTTCCCGTTCAAAAAGTCTTTTGATGTAATTTTTTGCAGAAACGTAATGATTTACTTTGATAACACAACTCGGAAAACTTTAGTTGAGAAGTTTTACAAAAGCACCGTTAACGGAGGCTATCTTTTCATAGGACATTCGGAAACTATATCGCGGGACGACACTAATTACAATTACATCAAACCTGCCGTTTACAAGAAATAAGATGCTAAAGGGAATACTGTGAATATTATTACCAAGAAAATAAAAGTCTTAATAATTGATGACTCTGCCCTTGTCAGGGATATTTTAGTTAAAGGACTTTCGGCTGATCCCGGACTGGAGGTTGTTGGTGCTGCCGCCGATGTTTTCATAGGGCGGGACATGATAATCAGACTTAAACCTGATGTACTTACTCTTGATATAGAAATGCCTCGCATGGACGGGATTGAATTTCTCCGCCGATTAATGCCCCAATTTCCTTTGCCTGTCGTGGTTGTCAGTTCACTTACTCAACGTGGGAAATACATTACCATGCAGGCGCTTGAAGCAGGGGCTCTCGATTTTGTTCCCAAGCCGGCCGCTGATGTAGCTCGCGGATTGAACGATATGATGATTGAACTTCGCACTAAAATTAAAATTGCTTCAACGGCTAATGTTTCCTATTGGAAAAACAAGAAATTTGAGCCCAGTCAGGTGAAAAAAGATAATAGCATACAGAGCAAAGCATTAGCTGAGTCCACTGACAAAGTCATTGCCATCGGCGCTTCGACGGGCGGAACCGAAGCTATTCGCAAAGTTATATCTAATCTTCCACCGACAACGCCGGGCATTGTAATCGTCCAGCATATGCCAAAAGGCTTTACCAAAACCTTTGCCGATAGGCTGAATGAAGTTTCCTACATGCAAGTCAAAGAAGCCGAAGACGGCGACAGGATATTAACAGGAAGGGTGTTAGTCGCACCGGGCGATTTCCATTTGAAAGTTTATCGCTCTGGCGGGCAATATAAGGCACAGGTTTTGGAGGGTGATAAGGTCAACGGACACCGCCCGTCAGTAGATGTAATGATGCATAGTGTTGCCGAATGCGCCGCCTCAAATGCCTTCGGTATAATACTTACCGGCATGGGCAATGATGGCGCAGCGGGCTTGAAAGCCATGAGAGATGCTGGCGCCAAGACAATAGGACAAAACCAAGCTAGTTGCGTTGTTTACGGTATGCCGAAAGTCGCTTTCGACGTTGGGGCAGTCGAAGTCCAATTACCACTCGACGGCATTTCCAACGGCATTATGCGTCTTATCAAAAACGCAGGCGCATAAATGTTTTCACTTGACGATAATAACAAGTTTAAAGTTAAAGTACTAATCGTCGAAGATGATCTGCCGTCGGGGATTTTCATTAAGGCTATCGCAAAATCCATCGTCGAAACTGTCATAATTGCCGAAAACGGTGAAATTGGGCTCGAACTTTTCTTAGCTGAGAAGCCCGATATTATAGTTTCTGATATCTCTATGCCGATTATGGACGGCCTCTCAATGTCTCGGCACATTCGCAGCGAATCCACGACTGTCCCTATTATATTAACAACTGCCTTCGACGACAAAGCGGTTTTAATCGAAGCAATAGAATTGGGTATCAATAGCTTTATCGTCAAACCCGTTAAAAAAGATCGTTTCATCAACGAATTAAGCGATTTATGCCGCCGTATTATTTTTGAAAAAAATGATAAAATACACAGAGAAAGAATTAATACCCTCTTTCAAGCTATCGAAAATTCCTCAGGCAGTATTGTTATCTTCGACAATATCGGCAATATAACTTACGCTAATCCGGGCTTTTTACGCATCACAAGCCAAAGCCAAGAGGATATAATCGGGTTACATTTTCGCGAATTATTCAAAGACAATATCAATGCAATTAACGACATTGTTTCTGCCTTCGCA